>NZ_JBHWGP010000003.1:358418-409052 GCF_042733155.1 Streptomyces sp. NPDC059740
TCACCACCCCGCCCCCGCCGTGGCCGGCTCTGCCCCCGGGGGGCGCCCCACGGCCGTCGTGCGGCTCCCGGAGGGTCTCCGGCGACGGGGGCCGATGGGCCGCGAGGCGTCCGGTTCGTCCGTCAGTTCGACTCCCGGGTCGTGATGTCCAGGGTCGGGGTGGTACGTGGGGTGGGTCAGCTCGTCGAGTAGGCGTGCAGCCCGGGGATGTGCAGGTTGCCGCCGAACTGGCCGGCCTGGTCGAGCGAGACGTCCGTGAAGATCGCGAACGGGACGTTGATGGGCGGCGGGTGCTCGGCGTCGAAGACGATCGGGATGAGACCGAAGAGGTTGCCCTGCAGGCGCTCGGTGTACATCGTGATCGGTCCGCCGGTGAACTTCGAGGTGGAGCCCTTGGCGGCCTCGGTGTGGAAGACCGTGCCGTCGGACTCCTTGAAGGTCTGCTTCAGGTCACCGATGTCGATGCTGTCGGCGGTGAACTTCAGGACCTGCTTGCGGGTGCCGTTGGCCGTGGTGACGTTCACGACGCCCTTGTAGTCGAGCGAACGCAGCGTGAGCGAGCTGGCGTCCAGGTGCCACGGGGTGTCGGGCAGCACCCCGGGGGTCTGCTCGTCCGTGCCGTCGACCTTCTTCTCCACCACGCAGGGGAAGGGCTTCTTGCCGTCCTGGCCGGTGGCCTCGCTCGCCGAGGGCGAGGGGGTGGCGGTCGCCTTCCCGTCCCCGGCCGGGTCCTTCGCGGCGGAACCCTTGGCGGAGTCGTCCTTGGCGGCGTCGTCCTTCGAGGCGGAGGAGCCCTTGCCGGGGGCAGGCGTGGACCCCGTGGAGCTGTGCCCGCTCCCCGCGGCCTTCGGCTCTGCCGTCTCGGAGCCCGCCGCACCGGAGGGGCTGGGTGAGGCGCTCGGGGTCGCCGCCGCCTCGTCGTCCTTGCTGCCGCCCAGTCCCAGCACCTTGCCCAGGCCCAGCGGGTCGTACCAGGGGTTCTCCGACTCCTTCTCGGAGCTCTGGTCCTCGCTGCCCTGCGCCGAGGAGCCGGGCGCAGGGGTGGCGCTCGGCGCTGTCTTGTCGGAGGCGCCCGCCGAGGCGTCGGAGCCACCGCTCCTGCCGGTGGTGGAGCCCGCCTTCGCGGTGTCCCCGCCCGAGGCGGTGTCGTCCTTGCCGCTCTTCGTGCTGTCGGCGGTGGACTTGCCGGCGTCGTCCTGCTTCTTCTTGTCCGCGTCGGTGCTCTTCCCGTCCTCGGGGGAGGCGGAGGAGTCCGGCGCGCTCACGCAGGGGCCGTCGCGGAAGGGGCTCTGCGACTGCGGCTTGGCGAGGGCGAGCTGGGGGGTGAGCCCCATGCCCATCAGCACGGCGGAGGGCATCGCCGCCAGGGCGATCGCCTTCCCCGCGGGCAGGTGCAGCCGGTTGAACAGCGGTTTCCTGGGGGCGGCGTGGCGTCCTCTGCCGCCGCCGGCGGCGGCTGCGCCCGTTCTCCCCCGCGCCTGGGCGGGGGTGCCCTCACCCGCCCACGGCGTGGACGCCCCTTCCAGGGGCTCGTCAGCCGGCACGGTGCCTCCCGTTCGTCCCGTTGGTCGGGCTCGTTCCTGACAGGTCGTCCGAAGCGCCCGTCCCGACGCCCCCTCCGGCCGTGGCACCCGGGAAGCCGAGCGGTTGCGGCTGCTCGGGCACCCGCGCCTCCCCGGTCGCGGCGTCGGTGGCCGGCGTCTGGGCGCCGGCGCTCACCGGCCTGGCCGGCCCCCAGGAGACGGCGAGCGCGCCGCCGATGAGCCCGAGGAGGAAGCCGACGAAGAAGGCGCCGAAGTTGGAGACGACGAGGGAGACCAGGGACAGCAGGATCGCGGCCACACCGGCGAAGACCCGCGAGGCGGGCTGGAACCACATGGTCAGCCCCAGCACGACGAGCAGCACGCCGATGATCAGCGAGCCGGCGCCGGCGGTCGTCGCCATACGCACGGTCAGGGAACCGATGGTGAGGTTCGCATAGGGGATGTACATGATCGGAATGCCGGCCAGCAGGGTCAGCAGTCCGCCCCAGAACGGGCGTTGACCGCGCCATCCCCGGAACGCGTGGCGCTTCTCGCCGAAGTTCTCGCTCAGGCGTGGTCGCGTGTCGGCGCTCATGTCGTACAGCTCCTTGGGACTGGCGTTTCGGTGGTACGTGAGCTGGAGCGCGAAGCACTGAACGCGGACGGGCGCGGGACCACGACCCGAGAGCCGTACCGACTCGCCCGCACCCGTACGCTCAGTGCGTCAGTAGCACTCGTGCTTGCCCTTGGTGACGTTCATCTTCAGGCCGCTCAGCTGGAAGGTGCCGGCGGTCGTCGCCCACGCCGTCTGCTTGACGCCGGTCAGCGTCGCGGACTCGGCCTGCTGGGCGAAGGAGCCGGGGTCGGCCTTGCCCTTGTCACCCGGGCTCATGCCGGGGCCCTTGGTGGACGAACCGGCGGCCACACCGATGTCGATGTTGTTGAACGTCGCGTCGGCGCTCAGCTCGTCGAGGTCGATGTAGAGGTTCTTCGCCTCCACCGGCTTCCCGCCGCCGCCCGCCTTGAGCTGAAGCGAGACGTCACCGAAGACCGGGACGGGGACCACGACCGACTGGCACAGGTTCTGGATCTTGGCGTTCGAGAACCCCGAGACCGCAACCGGCACCTGCTTGTCGCCCGTCTGGGCATCGACGGCGCCGTACTGGACGAACCCCGTGCCGTCCAGCCGGTCGGCCGACACCTTGAACTGCTGACCCGACACGCTGAACGACGCCGCCAGCGCCCCCTGCGAGAGGGCCACACCGATCGCGGCGGTCGCCGCGACGCTCGGCACCATGACGACGGCGAACCGCTTCCATCTGGTCCCGCCACGAGCCTGGGACTCCATGACTTTCCTCCTTCTCGGACGTACATCTCCAAAGGCCGGCTGCGGACCGACGCCTGGGATGGGAGAAGTGCTACGTCCTCGGGAAGGAGAGCGCCGTCTACCGAAACGTGTGATGTGCTTCCGTATCACCGGCGATCACCCCCGAGCGACAACCACTGGGCCACGCTCCCGCGAGGCCGCTGCGGACAGGCCCTGCCGGTGAGCAGGGACCCCCCTGTCCGCGTAGGCCGGCGCCACTGCCCGCCGACCACTCGGTGGGGACCCGAAAACCCGCGTCCGCCGACCGGCTGCCGGCTGCGCGGGGAGGGACCGAGCGTGGCCGATCGTTGTCGATTACCGGCCGTCGCACAAGGGGTTCATTACTTGCGAGTAACGGGCAGATCACCACGCCGCGACGGTACGACACCGACCGGGCACGCACGGTCGTCGCACCCGGAAGGAGGAAACGGGCACTTCCAGGAGGAAGTACCTCACATCTCTGAAGATCTGTTACTTCTAGTAACAGACACTTTCCTTATCAAGATTTGGTAAAGGAAACGCCTGTTCGACAACTTTGATGGCGTGCAGACCGTCCCCGCCCGCCGCCCCGGTGCGCCCGGCGGCGACGAGCGGGGGTGTCCGGCCGCTTCCTCTGCGGCCCTCAGATCAGAACAGCACCCTCGCCAGCGCGGTGCGGGCCGCGGTCACCCGGGGGTCGTCGGCACCGATGACCTCGAAGAGCTGCAGCAGCCTCAGGCGCGCGGCCTCCCGGTCGTCACCGGCGGTCCGGCGGACGGTGTCCACCAACCGCCCGAACGCGTCCTCGACGTGACCGCCCACCAGGTCCAGGTCGGCGGCCCGGAGCTGGGCCTGCACGTCACCGGGGGCGTCGGCCGCGGCCTTGCGCACCTCCGCGGCGTCCAGCCCCTCGACCCGGCCGAGCAGTTCGGCCTGGGCG
Organism: Streptomyces sp. NPDC059740; assembly: GCF_042733155.1. Taxonomy (NCBI): domain Bacteria; kingdom Bacillati; phylum Actinomycetota; class Actinomycetes; order Kitasatosporales; family Streptomycetaceae; genus Streptomyces; species Streptomyces sp. NPDC059740. Next base: position 362,227 of record NZ_JBHWGP010000003.1, read on the forward strand.
AGCCCGAGCAGCGCCTCGGGGTTGGCGGGGTCGTCGGAGAGGACGTTCTTGTACGCGCGGACCGCGCCACCCAGGTCACCGGAGTCGAGCGCCGCCGTCGCCGCCTCCAGCAGGGCGTCGTAGGGGCCGGCGGGCTGCGGCGCGGCCTCGGCCTCGGCGGGCTCGGCGCCCGGGGCCACCGGGGTGCCGACGATGCCGAACTGCTGCTCGGCGGCCTGGATGAGCTGGTCCAGCACCTGCTTGATCTGCTCCTCGGGGGCGGCCCCCTGGAACAGCGGCACCGGCTGGCCCGCGATCACCGCGAAGACGGCGGGGATGCCCTGCACGCCGAACTGCTGGAGCAGCATCTGGTTGGCGGCGGCGTCGATCTTGGCGAGCACGAAGGCTCCGGCGTACTCCCGCGCGAGCCGCTCCAGGACGGGGTCGAGCTGCCGGCACGGCTCGTAGCCCTCTGCCCAGAAGTCGACGACGACGGGCACCTCGGTGGAGCGCTGGAGGACCTCCTGCTGGAAGCCCGCCTCGTCGACGTCGACGACCAGACGCCCGGCGGCCGGGGCGGCACCGGTACGGGCGGCCTCGGCCCGAGCCTGCTCGGCCTTCTGCTTCGCCTCGCCGGCCGCCTTCACCGCGGCGAGGTCGACGACTCCACTCATGGACATGTTCCGTGGCTGCATGGGTCCATCCTCCCCCCTCGGCGGCCCACCGCGAAAAGCGGTGCGCGGGTGTCCGGTGCGCACTCCCCGGCCCCGGCGCCGCCGGCGTCTTCCGGCGGGTGCCGGACCCGCTCGGTCCGTCCGGTCGCCGGCGGACGGGTCCCCACCCACCGCCGGCAGGGCGCGACCGGGGGCCGCGCCGGTGCGGTTGTCGCGTCCACACCTCAAGCTTTCGCTACGCGTCGTAGCGTATCTCCCGCACCCTCCGGCGCGGCAGCCCCGCCGGCCACCCGCTTCGGTGATCTGTCTCACGCGACCGGGGCCGGGCGGTGCGCGCGCCCCCGACGTAAGGTCCCCGCATGCCGACTCCCGCCAACGACGCCCGGGAGAACCGCCTGGGCCGGCCGCGCAGCGCGACGGCCGACACCGCGATCCTCGACGCCACCCGGGCGGCACTGACCGAACTGGGCTGGAGCGGCCTGACGATGGGAGACGTGGCGGCCCGCGCGGGCGTCGCGAAGACCACGCTCTACCGGCGGTGGCCGCACAAGAACGCCCTCGTCGTCGACGCCGTCGCCCTCCTCTTCGACGAGCTGCGCCTGCCCGACCGCGGCAGTCTGCGCGCCGACGTCGAGGGGGTCGTCCTGCAGTTCGCCGACCTGCTGGCCCGCCCCGAGACGCGGACCTCGCTGATGGCCGTGGTGGCGGAGGCGACCACCGACCCCGAGCTGCGCGACCGCATCCGCGTCGCCGTCGTGGACCGGCAGAAGCGGCTGGTCCTGCTCGGCCGCCGGCGGGCGCAGGAACGCGGCGAGCTCCCCCCGGACTCCGGCGACCCGGAGACCACCGCCCGCAGCGTGGGCCTGATCTTCGACGTCATCGCGGGCACCGTGGTGCACCGGACCCTGATCAGCGCGGAGCCGGTGGACACCGCCTGGGTGCGGGAGTTCACCGAGCTGCTCATCGGCGGGCTGGGCGCGGTCGCCTGAGGACGCGGCGGGCAGGCGGGCCGGGAGCGGGCCCGGGCCCCGCCCGCGGAGCGCGCGGCCCGGCCGCGGGAACGCACGACGCCCCGGTGCCGCGGGGAGCGGCGCCGGGGCGTCGGGGCGTTGCGCGGGAGTTCGGGGCCGTGACCGGCCTCCTGTGCGGCTAGGAAGCCTTGGCGGCCCGGGTGCGGACCTGCCCCGTCATGGCCTCCAGTTCCTCACCCTTCGTCTCGTTGACCTTCGTGCGGGTGAAGACGAACGCCACCACGGCGAAGAACGCGAAGGCGCCGTACAGCCAGGACAGCCCGACCTTCTGGGTCATGGGCTGGAAGGCGAAGGTGACGATGAAGTTGAAGATCCAGTTGGAGGCGGTACCCAGGGCCAGGGCGTAGCCGCGCATCCGGTTCGGGAACATCTCCGCCAGCATGATCCACAGGATCGGGCCCCAGGAGAGGGCGAAGAAGACCACGAAGAGGTTGGCGCCCACCAGGGCGACCGGTCCCCACGCGCCGGGCAGCGAGACGTGCGCGCCGCTGCCGTGCTGCTGGGAGAAGGCGGCGGTGGCCATCAGCAGGCCGACGAGCATGCCGATCGAGCCGATGGAGAGCAGCTTGCGGCGGCCCACCTTGTCGACGAAGAGCATGGAGACGACCGTCATGACAACGTTGACAGCCGCTGTGATCACGGAGGTCACGAACGACTGCGAGCTGCTGAAGCCGACCGACTGCCACAGCGTCGTGGAGTAGTAGAAGATCGCGTTGATGCCGATGAGCTGCTGGAGCGCGGCCATGATGATGCCGATCCAGACCAGCGGGTGCAGACCGAACCGGTTGCCTCGGATGTCGGCGAACGAGGGGCGGTGCTCGGTGGAGATCGTCGTCTTGATCTCCTCGACCTTCGCCTGCGGGTCGGCCTCGCCGCCGACCTTGTGCAGGACGCGGGCGGCCTCCTCGGTCCGGCCGCGGGAGACCAGCCAGCGCGGCGACTCGGGGATCAGGAAGGCGAGGATGCCGTAGACGGCCGCGGGGATCACGCCGACCAGGAACATCCAGCGCCAGGCCTCCATGCCCCACCACAGGTCGCGGGAGGGGCTGCCGGCCCAGTTGGCGAGCAGCGCGTTGGAGCTGAGGACGACGAGCTGGCCGATGGTGATGGCGAGCTGCTGGAGGGAGCCGAGCGCACCGCGGGTGCGGGCCGGGGCCACCTCGGAGATGTAGGCCGGGGCGATCACCGAGGCCACACCGATGCCGAGGCCGCCGACCACGCGCCACACCATCAGGTCGGGCACGGAGAAGGCGGTGGCGGTGCCGACCGAGCTGAGCAGGAAGAGGACCGAACCGATCACCATGACGTTGCGGCGACCGTAGCGGTCCGCCATGCGCCCGGCGAACCATGCGCCGACGGCGCAACCGAGGAGCGCGATGGACACCACGAAGCCGGACATGAAGGAGTTCAGCGCGAAGTGGCTGCCCATCGAGTCGACCGCGCCGTTGATGACGGAGGAGTCGAAGCCGAAGAGGAAACCGCCTACCGCGGCGGCGATGCAGACGCCGAGTGCGCGGCCTCGGTGGTGCTGCGTCGACGGCGTCGTTGCCGTGGGTGTGGCCGTGCCAGTCACAGTGGTTCTGCCTTTCTCTCGGCGCACAACGCGGGTGCGCGTACCCACCCTCGCAGAGTGGATGCAAAACCCACCTGTTGCTCTTCCCACACTGCTGAGCAGCCGGTATGCCGCCAGGTGCCCGCGCAGGGGCCCCTCTCACCCCACCGCCGCGGCTACCGCCCGAACGGCTCAGGGGAGTTGCGGAACCTCCCGTACCGGTGTCGGGGGCGGGCCCGGCCGACCCCGTCCGCCGTCCCGCGTGTGTGAGGCCCGGCACACGGCTACCGGCGGTGACGGGTGGGGACGCGCGGGAGCCGAGGAGGGCGGCGGAGGCCGGGCGGCACGGCACCGGCGCGTACCCCGGGGAGGGGTACGCGCCGGTGCGTGCTGCGAGCCGCGTCCCCGTCCGGCCGGACGGGGCTCCTCGGCACGTGGCCCCGGGCCGGGCTCCGCCGGCCTGCCCGTCCGGTGCGGACGTGGCGCGGCCCGTCCAGGGAGTGTCGCCGCCCGGCCGGAAACGGCCGCGGGAGGACGCGTCTGCGCTGCGAGGCGGGCGGGGGCAGGCCTCAGAAGCCCGAGGGCTCGGTGTACACCCCCCACTCCTCCCGCAGCGCGTCGCAGATCTCGCCGAGGGTGGCCTCGGCGCGGACCGCGTCCAGCATGGGCCCGATCATGTTGCTGCCGTCCCGGGCGGCCCGGAGCATGGCGTCGAGCGCGGCCCGGACACGGCTGTCGTCGCGCAGGTCGCGGCGGGCCCCGAGGGTGCGGACCTGGTCGAGTTCCACCTCGTGGCTGACGCGGAGGATCTCCAGGTCGCCGGTGACCGAGCCCTCGTGGCAGTTGACGCCGACGATCCTCTTGTCGCCCTTCTCCAGCGCACGCTGGTAGGTGAAGGCCGACTCGGCGATCTCGCCGGTGAACCAGCCGTCCTCGATGCCGCGCAGGATGCCGGAGGTCATCGGCCCCACCGGGTACTGCCCGTCGGGGACGGCCAGGGCGGCGCGCTCCCTGATGCGCTCGAAGATCCGCTCCGCGTCGGCCTCGATGCGGTCGGTGAGCTGCTCCACGTACCAGGAGCCGCCCAGCGGGTCGGCGACGTTGCCCACCCCCGTCTCCTCCATCAGCACCTGCTGGGTGCGCAGGGCGATCTCCGCGGCCTGCTCGCTGGGCAGGGCGAGGGTCTCGTCCAGGGCGTTGGTGTGGAGGGAGTTGGTGCCGCCGAGGACGGCGGCGAGCGCCTCCACCGCGGTGCGCACCACGTTGTTGTAGGGCTGCTGGGCGGTGAGGGAGACCCCGGCGGTCTGGGTGTGGAACCGCAGCCACTGGGCCTTCTCGCTCTTCGCCCCGTACACCTCGCGCATCCAGCGGGCCCAGATGCGGCGGGCGGCGCGGAACTTCGCGATCTCCTCGAAGAAGTCGACGTGCGCGTCGAAGAAGAAGGACAGGCCGGGTGCGAAGAGGTCCACGTCCAGACCCCGCGAGAGGCCGAGCTCGACGTAGGCGAAACCGTCCGCGAGGGTGTAGGCCAGTTCCTGCGCCGCCGTGGAGCCGGCCTCCCGGATGTGGTAGCCGGAGACCGAGAGCGGCTTGTAGGCGGGGATGCCGGCCGCGCAGTGCTCCATGAGGTCGCCGATGAGGCGCAGGTGCGGCTCGGGCGGGAAGAGCCACTCCTTCTGGGCGATGTACTCCTTGAAGATGTCGGTCTGGAGGGTGCCGTTGAGGGTGGCGGTGTCGACACCCTGCCGCTCGGCCGCGACCAGGTACATGCAGAAGACGGGGACCGCGGGGCCGGAGATGGTCATGGAGGTGGTGACCTCGCCGAGCGGGATGCCGTCGAAGAGGATCTCCATGTCGGCGGCGGAGTCGATGGCCACCCCGCAGTGGCCGACCTCACCCAGCGCTCGGGGGTCGTCGGAGTCGCGCCCCATCAGCGTCGGCATGTCGAACGCCACCGAGAGACCGCCGCCGCCGCCCGCGAGGAGCATCTTGTAGCGCTCGTTGGTCTGGTGGGCGTTGCCGAAGCCGGCGAACTGGCGGATGGTCCAGGTCCGGCCCCGGTAGCCGGTGGCGTACAGCCCCCGCGTATAGGGGTACTCCCCCGGCCAGCCGATCCGTTCGAAGCCCTCGTAGCTGTCGCCGGGACGGGGGCCGTAGACGGGGTCGACCCGGTCCCCGGAGAGCGTGGTGAAATCGGCGTCGCGCTTGCGGGCGGCGTCGTACCGGGCCTGCCAGCGACGGCGGCCCTCCTCGATGGCGTGAGCGTCCATACCCCCGAATTTACTTGGACGTCCAACTATTTGTCGACGGCAGAGGCGCCGCAGGAACGGCGGACCGGCCCGCGGCGCCCGGCGCACAGGACCCTCAGGCCTCGACGGGCTCCCCGCGGGGGGCTTCCACCAGGCCGTTCTCGACCTCGCGGGTGACCTTGCGCTCCACAAAGAACGCAGCCGTGGGGATCGTGCCGGCGATCAGCACCCAGAGCAGCTTGCCGAACGGCCAGCGCGCCTTGGAGCCGAGGTCGAAGGCGAAGACCAGGTAGACGATGAAGAGCACACCGTGGATCTGCGCGACGACCAGCGTCAGGCTCTCGCCCACCCCGAAGCCGTACTTGGCGACCATGCAGGCGCACAGGACGAGGAGCATCACCGCGGTGAGATAGGCCATGACCCGGTAGCGGGTCAGCACGCTCTTTTTCATGGGACCGAGCGTAACCACACGTTCCGGGGCGATCTTCGCCACCCCCCGGGCGGGGGCGCGGCGTCCGCACGCCGTTGACGCCGGGCCCCGGCCGAGGGACGGGCCCACCGCGCCGTGGCGGCGGGCAGGGGCCGGGCGGGCCCTGGAAGGCTTCCGGTGCAGGGCACCGACTATCGTGCACAGCGTGCCGAAGCCCCTGAGCCTCTCCTTCGACCCCATCCAGCGCGCCGACGACCTGTGGCGGCAGCGCTGGGGCGCCGTGCCCGCCATGGCGGCGATCACCTCGGTCATGCGGGCGCAGCAGATCCTCCTGTCGGAGGTCGACACCGTCGTCAAGCCCTACGGTCTGACCTTCGCCCGGTACGAGGCGCTGGTGCTGCTCACCTTCTCGCGCGCCGGGGAGCTGCCGATGTCCAAGATCGGCGAGCGGCTGATGGTGCACCCGACGTCGGTGACCAACACCGTGGACCGCCTGGTGAAGGCGGGTCTGGTGGCCAAGCGGCCCAACCCCAACGACGGCCGCGGCACCCTCGCCTCGATCACCGAGAAGGGCCGCGAGGTGTGCGACGCCGCCACCCGCGACCTGATGGAGATGGACTTCGGTCTGGGCGTCTACGACGAGCAGGGCTGCGCGGACATCTTCACGCTGTTCAAGCCGCTGCGGGTGGCGGCGGGCGACTTCAAGGACGAGTGAGGCGCCGGGGTCTCCCTCCCCGGCCCGCGGCCTACTCGGACAGGTACCGCTCGACGGTCTCGACCTTCGAGGTCAGACCGTCGGTGACGCCCGGCCGGATGTCGGCCTTGAGCACCAGCGAGACCCGGCCGGCGCGCTGCTCCACGGCGGCGACGGCACGCCGGACGACGTCCATGACCTCGTCCCACTCGCCCTCAAGGGTGGTGAACATCGCGTCGGTGCGGTTGGGCAGGCCGGAGGCGCGCACCACCCGCACCGCCTCGGCCACGTACTCCCCCACGTCCTCGCCGACGCCGAGCGGGCTGACGGAGAAGGCGACGATCATGCGTTCACCACTCCCTCGCGGCGGGCGCGGGCGGCGATGACCGAGGCCTCGGACTCGCGGCGCAGCATCCGCTCGGCGAAGAACCCGCCGGTGGGCAGGACGGACAGGACGAAGTAGCCGGCGGCGCGCCCGGGCGACCACCGGGTGCGGTTCCAGGCGTCGGCCCAGAACAGCACGTAGAGCACGAAGAGCACGCCGTGGACCATCCCCATGACCGGCACGGCGTCGAAGTCCGTGGTGCGCTTGAGCACCGAGCACACCAGGAGCAGGAGGAAGGAGACGGCTTCGGGGAGGGAGATCAGCCGCAGGCGGTGCATGGCGGCGGCGGTCTTGATGTCCACGGGGGTACCTCGTTCCGGCGACGTGGACCGGGCGGTGGGCCCGGCCGCGTCCACCAGGTGGGTCGGTCGGTGATCGTCTTTGTGAATCGGCGCACAAGCGTGCCTCGTCATTGTGTCAGCCCCGCCGGGTCCGTCCCGCGCCGGGGCGGCCGGGCGAGGGTGGTTCCGCGTCCCCCTGCCACCGGCCGTCCCCGCCCGCTACCTTCGGTGAGTGGCTCAGTTCCGGCTCGAAGGAAGCAAGGTGCTCGCGGTCGACATGGCCGGCGACGCCGTCAAGGCGAAGAACGGCGCGATGGTGGCCTACGAGGGCCGGATGTCGTTCAAGAAGATGACGGGGGGCGGTGAGGGGCTGCGGGGGATGGTCACCCGGCGGCTGACCGGTGAACAGATGACGGTCATGGAGGTCAAGGGGCACGGCACCTGCTACTTCGCGGACCGGGCGACCCAGATCAACCTGGTGACGCTGCACGGCGAGAAGCTGTACGTGGAGGCCTCCAACCTGCTGTGCACCGACGCGGCGCTGCGGACCGGGACGACGTTCACCGGCCTGCGCGGCGCCTCGCAGGGCAACGGCCTGTTCACCACCACCGTCGAGGGCAGCGGCCAGGCCGCCCTCACCTCGGACGGGCCCGCGGTGGTGCTGCGCGTGACCCGGGACCACCCCCTCCAGGTGGACCCGGGGGCGTACGTGGCGCACACCGGCGAGCTGAGGCAGCACCTCCAGTCGGGCGTCACCTTCCGCACCTTCATGGGTGAGGGCTCGGGCGAGGCGTTCCAGATCCGGTTCGAGGGCGAGGGACTGGTGTACGTCCAGCCCAGCGAGCGCAACACCCTCGGAGGGCAGGTCTGATGCCGTTCACGATGCTCAACCCGAAGATGGTGCAGGCCGAGGTGGTGCCGGGGCAGCGGCTGTTCAGCCAGCGCGGCGCGATGCTCGCCTACCGCGGCCAGGTGACCTTCACCCCGAACCTGCAGGGCGGCCAGGGCGGGTTCGGTTCGATGATCGGCCGGCGGGTCGCAGGCGAGGCGGCGCCGCTGATGACGGTCGAGGGGCAGGGGCAGGTGATGTTCGGCCACGGGGGCCACCACGTCCACGTCGTCGACCTGCGCGGCGAGACGCTCTACGTCGAGGCGGACCGGCTGCTGGCCTTCGACGGTTCGCTGCGGCAGTCCACGATGTTCATGGGATCGCAGGGCGGTGTGATGGGGATCGTGCGGGGACAGGTCACCGGGCAGGGCCTGTTCACCACCACGTTGCAGGGCGCCGGCTCGGTGGCGGTGATGGCGCACGGCGGCGTCCTGGAACTGCCCATCACCCCGCAGCGCCCGGTCCACGTGGATCCGCAGGCCTACGTGGCCCACCGCGGCGAGGTACGCAACAAGCTCTCCACGGCACTGGGCTGGCGGGACATGGTGGGACGCGGTTCGGGTGAGGCGTTCCAGCTGGAGCTGTCGGGGCAGGGAACGGTGTACGTGCAGGCTTCGGAGGACAAGCTGTGACCGGTGCGCCCCAGTACGACGTGTATTCGCTTCCGGTGGACGACAACGTCAACCCCTACGCCTTCAGCGTGGAGTTGAACGGGCAGTGGTTCCTCCAGAAGGGCAAGATGATCGCCTACTACGGGCAGATCGAGTTCCAGGGGATCGGCCACGGCCACCTGGACGCACTGGTGGCCTCCAGCTTCCACTCGCCGCTGCACGCCGCGGACTGGGTGGTCGCCGAGGGCCGGGGGAAGATGCTGCTGGCCGACCGGGCCTTCGACGTCAACTCCTACGACCTGGACGAGGGCAACCTGACGATCCGGTCCGGCAACCTCCTGGCGTTCCAGCCCTCCCTCGCCCTGAAGCAGTCGATCATCCCCGGCTTCGTGACGCTGCTGGGCACCGGGAAGTTCGTGGCCGCCTCCAACGGGCCGGTGGTCTTCGTGGAGCCGCCGATCCGGGTGGACCCACAGGCGCTGGTGGGCTGGGCGGACTGCCCTTCGCCCTGCCACCACTACGACCACGCCTACCTGCGGGGCTTCCTCGGCGGGGTCCGGGCGCTGACCGGGGTGGGCGGGGCCTCCGGCGAGGAGCACCAGTTCGAGTTCGTGGGGGCGGGTACCGTACTCCTCCAGTCCACCGAGGTGCTCATGCCGGAGGCGGCGACCGGAGCGGTCCCGCACGAGGAGGGCGTCCCCCAGGGGCCCGGCGGGGGCCACGGCGGCTCGGGGGCGTCCTCGTTCCCGGGCGGACTCGGGGAGCTGGGCCGCCGCTTCGGCCTCTGAGTCCGGGGCGTCCACCCCCGCAAAAATTAGTTCGAAATTAAACTTCTATGGGTATCATGGAGTCATGAGCACCGACGGCGTCACCGAGCCCCCCCTCGACAGCGACGTTCCCTGGCTGACGGGTCAGGAGCAGGCGGCCTGGCGCACCCATCTGGAGGTCAACCGTCTCCTCACCCACCAGCTGGAGCGCGACCTCCAGCCCTTCGGGCTGACGATGAACGACTACGAGATCCTGGTCCACCTCTCCGAGGCCGAGGACCACCGGACCCGGATGACCGACCTGGCCGCCGCCACGCTCCAGTCCAAGAGCCGGCTCTCGCACCAGATCACCCGCATGGAGAACGCCGGCCTGGTGCGCCGCGAGCACTGCGAGTCCGACCGGCGGGGCCTGTTCGCCGTCCTGACCGAGACCGGCTGGGAGACGATGCGCAAGGTGGCCCCGCACCACGTCGCCTCGGTCCGGGAGCACTTCATCGACCTGTTCAGCCCCGAGGGACTGGCGACGCTGCACACCTCCCTCACCCCGGTCGCCGAGCACCTGCGGGGATGCCGGGGCCGCCCCTGAGCCCCGGTGGGTCCCCCGTACGCGACGGCGGCAGGCCCCCGCACCCGGTGGGGGCGTGGGGGCCTGCCGCGTCCTCGCGCGTGCGGGGCGCCGGGTCAGCCGATCGGCAGCCGCTCGCTGATCCTGCCCGCGGTGTAGCCGGCCTTGCCGCTCCACTTGGCGGTGCGCAGCCAATGGCGTCCGGTGGCCCTGGCCAGCCGGGCCCCGGCCTTCGCCCCACCCTTGGCGCCGCAGCGCGCGGTGTGGCCGCCCGCCTTCGCGGTGTGGCCGCCGGCCTTCACGCCGCGGGAGCCGGCCTTCGCCAGCAGGCCCGCCCGGCCGCCGCCCTTGGCGGCACCGTGCACGGCCGAGTGGGCCGCGTGCCGGCCGCGCCAGGCGAGCGAGGGGCGGCCGCCGGTGTCGGCGGCGCAGATCAGCAGTCCGCCGAGCATGGAGAGGTTCTTCATGAAGTGGATCTTCTGGCCGGCCCGCTCCTGCTCGTCCTCCGCCTCCCAGAAGCGGTGGCCCGCCCAGGTGGTGGGCACCAGCGTCGCCGCGAGGGCCAGGGCCGACAGCCGGGGCACCTTGCCGAAGGCGAGCAGCGTCCCGGCGGCCATCTGCACGGCGCCGTTGAGCCGCACGGCGCTGGCGGTCTGCTCCGGCAGGAAGGGCACCTGGTCGATGACGGGCCGGACGACCGGCTCGGCGAGCGGTGCGACGCGCTCCGGATTGCGGAGCGTCTCGTAGCCGGCGGTGACGAAGATCGAAGCCAGCATCGGGCGGGCGACAGCTCTCAGAAGCGACATGACTTCCCACTTGCCCGGACGATGGCCGGATAATCACCATGCGCTGACGGGTCGACCGCATGGCGTAGCGGCCCCGGGCCGGGCCCTGCGCCTGCCCCGGCGGGCGTCCGTCCAGGTCAGTCGCTCGTGCCCGGGTCCACCGCCGGCAGCCGGAGCACGAACAGCGCGCCACCTGCCGCCCGGCCCTGCCCGGCGTCCGCGGCGTCCTGGACCGTGAGGCCGCCGCCGTGCCGCTCCGCGACGTCCCGGGCGATGGCCAGCCCCAGTCCGGCGCCGCCCTCGTCGCGGCTGCGGGCGTCGTCGAGCCGGACGAACCGCTCGAAGATCCGCTCCCGCTCCCCGGGCGGTACGCCCGGTCCGTCGTCGGCGACCCGCACCACCGCCCACCGGCCCTCCCGGGCCACCCGGACCCGCACCGCGGTGGCCGCGTGGCGCTGGGCGTTGTCGAGCAGGTTGCCCAGGACGCGGCTGAGCTGGTTGCGGGAGCCGGCGACGGTGACGTCCGGGGCCGCGGTGACCTCGACCGGCAGCCGGTCGGCGTGGCGCTGGCCCGCCTCCTCGGCCACCAGCGCGCCCAGGTCGAGCCGGCGTGCGGCGGGCCGCTCCCCGGCGTCCAGGCGGGCGAGCAGCAGCAGGTCGGCAGCGAGGGTCTGGAGGCGGACGGTGTCGGCGACCGCGCCGGGGACGTCCAGCAGCCCGGGATGGGCCAGGCCCACCTCCAGCTGGGTGCGGAGGGCGGCCAGCGGGCTGCGCAGCTCGTGGGAGGCGTCGGCGACGAAGGCGCGCTGCCGCTCGACGGCCGTCTCCAGGGCGGCGAGGGTCTGGTTGGTGGTGCGGGCGAGGCGACCGATCTCGTCCTCGGTCGCCGGCTGCGGCACCCGCCGCGAGAGGTCGGTGCTCTGGGTGATCTCGGCCATCTCGGCGCGTATGCCCTCCACCGGCCGCAGCGCCCGGCGGGTGACCAGCCAGGTCACCCCGGCCACCACGAGCAGCAGCGGCACCAGGCCCAGCAGCATGGCGTCGCGCACCGTGGAGACCGCCTCCTGCACGGGCGCCGTGGGCGCGCCGGCCCGGACCTCCACGTCCCGGCCGCCGGTGTCGGAGGCCTCGATCCTGGCGAAGCGGTAGGAGGCGGTGCGGCCGTCCACGCGTGCGGTGCCGTCGTCATGGTCCACGTCGTCGTCGACCGTCCCGGGCGAGGCGGTGGCCCGCGGCTTGCCGTCCTCGCAGTCGTCGTCCGTGCAGGAGGCCGCGGCGTCGTCGCTGCCGGCGGGTGCGCCCACCCGCTTCCCGTCCACGGCCTCGACGTCCTCGCCGGCCGCCAGGACCCGGTCGCTTTCGGCCCCGGTGACGACCACCGGCCGGTCGTCCCCGTCGGGCAGGTCGAGCCGCCGGTAGGGGGTGCCGGCGGCGATCTGCGAGGCGACCTGGCGGGCGGTGACCTCCGCCTGGAGACCGGCCTGGTCGGCGAGGTTGTCCCGGAGCACCAGCAGCACGGCGGCGCCCGCGGCGACCAGCGCCACGGTGACCACCAGGGTCGCACCGAGCGCCGCCTTGGCCCGCACCGTCCGCAGCAGCCGCGGCCGGCGCGGCTTCGTCCCGGCAGTGGCGTCCGCGGGGGTGCGGCGGGCGGGGGGTGCGGCCGGCGGGGCCTGCTCAGGCACCGCGATCCGCCGTCCGGTAGCCCGCGCCGCGCACGGTGACGATGGTGTCCGCGCCGAGCTTGCGGCGCAGCGCGCTGACGTAGACCTCGACGATGTTGGGGTCGCCCTCGTAGGCGAAGTCCCAGACGTGCTCCAGGATCTCGGTCTTGGAGACCACCTCACCGGCCCGCTCGGCGAGCTGTTCCAGAACGGCGAACTCCTTGGCTGTCAGGAGCACCTCCGCGCCGTCCCGCTCCACCCGGCGGGTGCTCCGGTCCACGGTGACGGGTCCCAGCCGCAGGACGGGTGCGGCCGACCGGCCGCGCCGGCGCAGCAGGGCGCGGACGCGGGCGAGAAGCACCACGTAGGAGAAGGGTTTGGTGAGGTAGTCGTCGGCGCCGGTGTCCAGCCCCTCCGCCTCGTCGTACTCGCCGTCCTTGGCAGTCAGCATCAGCACCGGGACCTCGTCACCGGCCGCCCGCAGCGCGGCGCAGACCCGGTAGCCGTTCAGTCCGGGCAGCATGATGTCCAGGATGACGAGGTCGTAGTCGTGCTCCCGGGCGAGACGGAGCCCCTCGGTGCCGTCGTGGCAGACATCGACGGCGTAGCCCTCGGCCTGGAGGCCCCGGGCCAGGGAGCGGGCGAGTCGACGCTCGTCCTCCACTATCAGCAGGCGCATGCGCCCACCTTGCCATCTGCCGGCTGAAGCTTTCTTCAGGTGGCTTCAGGCTCTCTTCAGGAGGTCCCCGGCAGTGTGGCGGTCGTCGTCGAGGAAGTGCGGCGACACGGCACCGAAGCCACCTGAAGGGAAGAGCCGCCATGAAGCGCAGCGTCATCGTCGCCACCGCCACCGCCGCCGTCCTGGTCGCCGGGGGCACCGCGACCGCACTGGCCGTGAACGCCCCGGGGTCCCAGGGCACGGCGCCTGCCGCGAGCCGGGACGCGCAGGCCGCGGGCGGCGCCACCGCGAAGGGGGCCGGCGACGGCGACGTCCGCGAGGCCCGCGAGGCGAAGGTCACCCCCGCCCAGGCCCAGGCCGCCGCGCACCACGCCCGCAGCGGCCTGGTCACCGGCCTCGACCTCGACCGGGACCGGCCGGGTCTGGTCTGGGACGTGGACATCGCCGGCCACGGCTCCACCTCGCACGAGATCGTGGTGGACGCGCACACCGGCCGGGTCCTGGCCGACCACACCGACCGCGACGACGACGACGCCGCCGAGGCCCGCACCCGGCTCCACGGCACCTCGGTCAACGCGGTGGAGGCCGCCCGCGCAGCCCACAAGTGGGGCGCGGTGACCTCGGTGGACGTCGACGACGACCAGCCCGCGGGCAAGGCGCTGTGGAAGGTCGAGACGGTGACCGGCAAGGGCGTCCAGCACGACGTGCTGGTCGACGCGCACAGCGGCCACGTCACCCGGGTCACCGTCGACGACGCCGAGGACGAGGACTGACGGCCGCCGACGGGCCCGGCGGCCGTCACCGCCTGACGGGCCCTACTCCCCCGTCAGCCCCGCCACCAGTTCGTCGGCCGCCGCGTACGGGTCCAGCTCGCCGGCCGCGACCCGGTCGGCGAGCCGGTCCAGGCGCTGGCCGCCGCGGAGGTCGCCGATGCGGGTCCGCAGGGTGGTGATCGCGATGGTCTCCACCTCGCGGGCGGCGCGGGCCCGGCGGCGGGCGGCGAGCATGCCGTGCTCCTCCAGCCAGGCCCGGTGCTTCTCCAGCGCCTCGACCGTCTCCGCCACGCCCTCGCCGCGGGCGGCGACGGTCTTGACGATGGGCGGGCGCCAGTCACCGGGGCCGCGGGACTCCCCGAGGCCGAGCATGTGGTTGAGCTCACGGGCCGTGGCGTCGGCGCCGTCCCGGTCGGCCTTGTTGACGACGTAGACGTCCCCGATCTCCAGGATCCCGGCCTTGGCCGCCTGGATGCCGTCGCCCATTCCGGGGGCGAGGAGGACGACGGAGGTGTCCGCCTGCGAGGCGATCTCCACCTCCGACTGGCCGACGCCGACCGTCTCCACGAGGATCACCTCGCAGCCCGCGGCGTCCAGCACCCGCACCGCCTGCGGCGCGGCCCAGGCGAGCCCTCCGAGGTGGCCGCGGGTGGCCATGGAGCGGATGTAGACGCCGGGGTCGGAGGAGTGCTCGGTCATCCGCACCCGGTCCCCCAGCAGCGCCCCGCCGGAGAACGGCGAGGAGGGGTCGACGGCGAGCACCCCCACCCGTCGGCCGGTCCGGCGGTAGGCGCTGACCAGTGCCGAGGTGGTGGTGGACTTGCCCACGCCGGGCGAGCCGGTCAGGCCCACCACGTAGGCGTTGCCGGTGAGCGGGGCGAGGGCGGCCATCACCTCGCGCAGGTGCGGCGAGGCGCTCTCGACCAGGGAGATCAGCCGGGCCACCGCACGGGGCCGGCCCTCCCGCGCCTTCGCCACCAGCTCGCTGACGTCCACCATCGCAGTTCAGCTCCTCGGTTCTCGTCCGTCCCGCCGTCGCCCGGCGCGACGGCGGTGCCGCCGAGGGCCGGCGGCGCTCGGCGACCCTGGTGGTCCCGGTAACAGGAGGCGTCAGGCCCCGGGCACGTGCAGGATCAGGGCGTCGCCCTGTCCACCGCCACCGCACAGCGCCGCCGCGCCCGTGCCGCCGCCCCGCCGGCGCAGTTCCAGCGCGAGGTGGAGGGCGATGCGGGCCCCGGACATGCCGATGGGGTGGCCCAGAGCGATCGCGCCGCCGTTCACGTTCACCTTTTCGGGCGAAACTCCGAGGTCCTTGACCGACTGCACCGCGACGGCCGCGAACGCCTCGTTGATCTCGATCAGGTCGAGGTCGGCGACGTCCAGGCCGGCCTTGCCCAGCGCGTGCAGGATGGCGTTGGAGGGCTGCGACTGGAGGGAGTTGTCGGGGCCGGCCACGTTGCCGTGCGCGCCGATCTCGGCGAGCCAGGTCAGGCCCAGCTCCTCGGCCCTGGCCCGGCTCATGACCACGACCGCGGCGGCACCGTCGGAGATCTGGGAGGCCGAACCGGCGGTGATGGTCCCGTCCTTGCTGAAGGCGGGCCGCAGCCGCCCCAGCGACTCGGCGGTGGTCTCCGGCCGCACGCCCTCGTCCTGCGTGAACAGCACCGGTTCGCCCTTGCGCTGCGGGATCTCGACGGGAACGATCTCCTCCTCGAACACCCCCGACTTCTGCGCCGCGGCGGCCCGTTGGTGGGAGCGGGCGGCGAACTCGTCCTGCGGCTCCCGCCCGATGCCCAGCCGGGTGTTGTGGTGCTCGGTGGACTCGCCCATGGCGATGTTCTCGAAGGAGTCGGTCAGCCCGTCGTGCGCCATCGAGTCCAGCACCTCGATCGCGCCGTACTTGTAGCCCTCCCGGGACTTCGGCAGCAGGTGCGGGGCGTTGGTCATGGACTCCTGGCCGCCGGCGACCACGACGTCGAACTCACCGGCGCGGATGAGCTGGTCGGCCAGGGCGATGGCGTCCAGGCCCGAGAGGCAGACCTTGTTGACGGTGAGGGCGGGGACGCTCATGGGGATGCCGGCCTTCACGGCGGCCTGGCGGGCCGGGATCTGGCCGGCCCCGGCCTGGAGCACCTGGCCCATGATCACGTACTCCACCTGCTCGGGAGCCACGCCGGACCGCTCCAGGGCGCCCCGGATGGCCACACCTCCCAGCTCGGCCCCGGAGAAGCCACGCAGGGAGCCCAGCAGGCGGCCGACGGGGGTGCGCGCACCCGCGACGATCACGGAGCTGCGGGCGGGGTCACGGCGGTCGTCACGGTCGGACATGGTGTGCGCCCTTCCTGTAGCGGAAGTCGATGAGGGTTTCGCCAATGTACTGAGCGGTATCGGTGTGGTCACGGTCACGGAGGTGTGATGGCTGGCACGTTGCGTGACCGCGCGTGTCGGTATGCACTACCTCCATGCTGACGCGAATCGACCACATCGGAATCGCCTGCTTCGACCTGGACACCACGGTGGCGTTCTACCGGGACACCTACGGGTTCGAGGTCTTCCACACCGAGATCAACGAGGAACAGGGCGTCCGCGAGGCCATGCTGCGGATCAACGGGACCTCCGACGGCGGCGCCTCCTGGATCCAGCTGCTGGAGCCCGTCCGCGAGGACAGCGCAGTGGGCAAGTGGCTGGCGAAGAACGGCGAGGGGGTGCACCACGTCGCCTTCGGCACCGCCGACGTGGACGCCGACTCCGAGGCCGTGCGGGACAAGGGCGTGCGGGTCCTCTACGAAGAGCCCCGGCGGGGCTCGATGGGGTCCCGGATCACCTTCCTGCACCCCAAGGACTGTCACGGGGTGCTCACCGAACTGGTCACCGCGGCACCCGCGGAGGACGTCCCGGCCGCGCCCGAGCACTGACCTTCGCCTTCCCCTGCCGGTAGAGTGCAGCCTCGGCCGGCAGTCCGGGTGGGGTCCGGTCCCTTCGAACGCCGATGATCTGACACCATTTCTTCGACAAGGGCAAGCTCCACACCCGAGCACCACGGAGCCGGCCACCGACGTGACCAGGGGACGGATGGGACCGCGCAGTGCGGGGCAACGAGCGCCAGGAGCGTAAGTGGGCTGACGGCGACCACCTCTCGCAGTTCGAGGCCGAGATGGAGCGGCTGAAGACGGAGCGGGAGAAGGCCGTCCAGCACGCCGACGACCTCGGGTACCAGGTCGAGGTGTTGCGCGCCAAGCTTCACGAGGCGCGCCGCACCCTGGCGACGCGACCCGCCTACGACAACCTCAGCCACCAGGCCGAGCAGCTGCTGCGCAACGCCCAGCTCCAGGCCGACCAGCTCCGGGCGGACGCCGAGCGCGAACTGCGGGAGGTGCGGGCCCAGACCCAGCGCCTCCTGCAGGAGCACGCCGAGCTGCAGAACCGCATGGAGTCCGAGCTCCACTCCGAGGCGGTGGCGCGGCGGCAGCGGCTGGACGAGGAGCTCAACGAGCGCCGCCAGACCGTCGAGCAGCATGTCAACGAGAACGTCGCCTGGGCCGAGCAGCTCCGAGCCCGTACCGAGGCGCAGGCCCGGCGGCTGATGGAGGAGACGCGCGCCGAGGCCGACCAGGCCCTGGCCGCGGCCCGCGCCGAGGCGCAGCGCCTGGCCGAGCAGGCCCGGGAGCGGCTGGGCAGCGAGGCCGCCGAGGCCCGCGCCGAGGCCGAGCAGATCCTGCGGCGGGCCCGTACCGACGCCGAACGGCTGCTGAACGCCGCCTCCGCGCAGGCCCAGGAGGCCACCGACCAGGCCGAGCAGCTCCGGGTCAGCGCCAGCGACGACTCGGAGGCGGCCCGCCGGCAGGCGGCGGAGCTCTCCCGGGACGCCGAGACCCGCATGCGGGAGGCCGAGGCCGCGCTGCGGGACGCCCGCGCGGAGGCGGAGCGGCTGGTCACCGAGGCGCAGGAGACGGCCGGCAAGCGGCTGACGGCCGCCGAGTCGCAGAACGAGCAGCGCACCCGCACCGCCAAGGCGGAGATCGCCCGGCTGGTCTCGGAGGCCACCAAGGAGGCCGACGCGCTGCGCGCCGAGGCCGAGCAACTGCGGGCCGACGCGCAGCTCGAAGCCGAGCGGCTGCGGGGCGAGGCCCAGGAGGCGGCCCGCTCGCAGGCGGCCGAGGACGCCGCGGCGCAGCTGGCGAAGGCCGCCCGCACCGCCGAGGAGGTCCTCACCAAGGCCTCGGAGGACGCGCGGGCCACCACCAGGGCCGCCACCGAGGAGGCCGAGCGCATCCGCCGCGAGGCGGAGGCCGAGGCGGCCCGGCTGAGCGGTGAGGCGCACGACGCCGCGGAGCAGCTCAAGGGCGCGGCCAAGGACGACACCAAGGAGTACCGCGAGAAGACCGCCGCCCTCCAGGAGGAGGCGCGGCGGCTGCGCGGCGAGGCGGAGAACCTGCGCGCCGAGGCCGTCGCGGAGGGCGAGCGCATCCGCGCCGAGGCCCGCCGCGAGGCCGTCCAGCAGATCGAGGAGGCGGCCAACACCGCCGAGGACCTGCTGACGAAGGCGAAGGCGGACGCCGAGGAGACCCGGACCACCGCGACGACCGAGAGCGAGCGGGTCCGCACCGAGGCGATCGAGCGGGCCACCGGGCTGCGCCGGCAGGCCGAGGAGGCGCTGGAGCGGGCCCGTACCGAGGCCGAGCGGCTGCGCACCGAGGCCGAGGAGAGCGCGACCGCACAGCGGGAGGAGGCCGAGCAGGCGGCGGCCGGGCTGCGCGAGGAGACCGAGCGGGCCACCCGTGAGCTGCACCGGCAGGCCGAGGAGGAGGCCGAGCGGCTGCGGGCCGAGGGCGAGGCGAAGCTGCGCTCGGCCGAGGAGGCGCTGGGCGAGGCCCGCACCGACGCGGAGCGGCTGCGCAGGGAGGCGCAGGAGGACGCCACCCGGCTCAAGGCGGAGTCCGCCGAGCGGCTGCGGGCGCTGCGGCAGAGCGCCGAGGAGGAGGCGGAGCGGCTGCGCTCCGAGGCCGCCTCGGACGCCGGCGCGGCCCGTGCCGAGGCGGAGGCGGCCGCGGCCCGCCTGGTGGCGGAGGCGGACACCGAGGCCGAGCGGCTGAAGTCGGAGGCGCAGGAGAGCGCGGACCGGCTGCGCGCGGAGGCCTCGGCGGCGGCCGAGCGCACCGGGGCGGAGGCGGCCGAGGTGCTGGCCGCCGCCCAGGAGGAGGCGGCTCGCCGGCGGCGGGAGGCGGAGGAGCTGCTCGCCGGTGCCCGTGAGGAGGCCCACCGGGAGCGGACCGCTGCCCGGGAGCAGAGCGAGGAGTTGCTGGCCACCGCCCGGACCCGGGTGAGCGAGGCGCAGGACGAGTCGGCGCGGCTGGTGGCGGAGGCCGAGCGGCGGGCCGAGGAGCTGGTCGCCACGGCCGAGCAGACCGCCCAGCAGGTGCGGGACTCCGTCGCCGGGCTGCGCGAGCGCACCGAGGAGGAGCTGGCCGGGCTGCGGTCGGCGGCCGAGCACGCCGCGCAGCGCGTCAAGGAGGAGGCGCAGGAGGAGGCCGACCGGGTCCGCTCCGACGCCTACGAGGAGCGGGAGCGGGCCTCGCAGGACGCTTCGCGCACCCGGGCCGAGGCGCAGGAGGCGACCGAGGCCGCGAAGGCGCTGGCCGAACGCACCGTGCAGGAGGCGCTGGCCGAGGCCGAGCGGCTGCGGGGCGAGGCGGACGGCGTCCTCACCGAGGCGCGCGGCGAGGCCGAGCGGACCCGGGCGGACTCCGAGGCCCGGGCCGAGCGCCTGGTGGCGGAGGCCGGCGAGCGCGCCGAGCAGCTCGTGGCGGCGGCGACCGGCGAGGCGGAGCGGCTGCGGGCGCAGGCGGCCCAGACGCTGGCCACCGCCGAGCAGGACGCCGAGCGGGCGCGGGACGAGGCACGTGCGGACGCGGGCCGGACCCGCGCTGAGGCCGCCGAGCAGGCCGACCGCCTGGTCGCCGAGGCGCGGTCGGAGGCCGGCCGGGCGGTGTCGGAGGCGCGGGCGGAGGCCGAGCGGATCGTCACCGAGGCCCGGGAGCTGACCTCCACCGCCCAGGACGACGCCGACCGCATGGTCCGCGAGGCCGGCGAGGAGGCCGGCCGGCTGCGGGCCGAGGGCACCGAGCAGGCCGAGCACCTGGTGGCCGAGGCCACCGGTGAGGCGGAGCGGCTGCGCACCGAGGCGGCGCGGCTTCTGGAGGAGGCGCGGACCGAGGCGGACCGGATCGGGGACACCGCGCGCGCCGACGCCGGCCGGACCCGTTCGGAGGCCGCGGAGCAGGCCGACCGGCTGGTGGCCGAGGCGACCGGCGAGGCGGAGCGGCTGCGGAAGAACGCCGCGGAGACTGTGGAGAGCGCCGAGCAGGACGCCGAGCGGGCACGCGCCGAGGCGCGGGAGCAGGCCGCCTCGACGGTGGCTCAGGCCACCGACGAGGCCGAGCGGTTGCGGGCCGAGGCCGCGAGCACGGTGGCTGCCGCCCAGGAGCACGCCGCTCAGACGCGGGCCGACGCGGCACGGCTGCGCGAGGAGTCCGAGGCCGAGGCCGACCGGGTGCGCACCGAAGCGCTCGAGGAGGCCGACCAGTTGCTGGACGCGGCGCGCAAGGACGCCGCCCAGCGACGCGCAGACGCCGCCCAGCAGGCCGACCAGCTCGTCGCCAAGGCGCAGGAGGAGGCGCTGCGTTCGGCGACGGACGCGGAGAAGCAGGCCGACACCATGGTGGCCGCCGCCCGCAAGGAGGCCGACCGGCTGGTCGGCGAGGCGACCTACCAGGGCAACGAGCTGGTGGAGAAGGCCAGGTCGGACGCCAACACGCTGCTGAGTGAGGCGCGGGGCGACGCGAGCGGTATCCGCGAGCGCGCCGAGGAGCTGCGTACCCGGGTGGAGGCCGAGGTCGAGGAGTTGCACGACCGGGCCCGGCGGGAGACCTCGGAGGCGATGCGTTCCGCCGGTGAGCGGGTCGACAAGCTCATCGCGCAGGCCACCGCGCAGCGGGTCGAGGCCGAGGAGAAGGCCAAGGAGATGGTCTCGGAGGCCGGCAGCGAGGCGTCGAAGGTGCGTATCGCCGCGGTGCGCAAGGCCGAGTCGCTGCTGAAGGAGGCGGAGCAGAAGAAGGCCGACGCGCAGGCGGCGGCCGAGCGCACCCGCGCCGAGGCGGAGGCGGAGGCCCGTCGCATCGTCGAGGAGGGCAAGCGCGAGCTGGAGATCCTGGCGCGTCGGCGGCAGGACATCAACGCGGAGATCGGCCGGGTCCAGGACGTCCTGGAGGCCCTGGAGTCCTTCGAGTCGCCGGGCGGCAAGCGGGGCGGCGGCGCGGCCGAGTCCACCGACGAGAAGGACGACGGTGTCAAGGCGGGGGCCGCGGCCGGGGGGACCCGGTCGGGAGGCAAGCGGTCCGACTCCTGAGCGAGTCGGTGCCGGAGGGGGCGGGGCGTCGCCTCTGCCCCCGTGCCGCCGCCCCGCCCGAGGTGACGTTTTTGTGGCGGTTCGGTGACGGTCAGGACGCCGAACGGCAGCGAAAGAGCCTGGCACAGGTAACGGATGGCGGCCCTCGATGCGGTACGGGGGCCGTCAAACCACTCAAACGGGCGTTCATTCTCCATACGGAACCCCCAAGGGCTCGATGACACGCCGTCCGGGCGCCTAGGATTCCCTCTATCACCCCAACGGCCTCTCTTTGACAGGAACCCCATGAGCGAGTCGTCCTCTCCGTCCGGCCTCGCGCCCGAACGGCGTGGATACCGCCGCCAGGTGAGTGCGTGCCACCCCCGGCCGGCCACCGCGGGCGGTGCCCGGCCCGCCCGCACCGCCCCCCTGGAGAAGCAGGTCGACGTCCTCGGCACCGGCCCCCGCCGGTACCCCCGGTAGTCGCCTGATGGGCGGTCTGCCGGCCCGATTCCCCATCACCACAACGGTCTCTTCGACAGGAACCCCATGAGCGACACTTCCTCCCCCTTCGGCTTCGAGCTCGTGCGGCGTGGATACGACCGCGGTCAGGTGGACGACCGCATCACCAAGCTCGTCGCCGACCGTGACAGCGCCCTGTCCCGCATCACCTCTCTGGAGAAGCGGATCGAGGAGCTGCACCTCGAAACCCAGAACGCCCAGGCCCAGGTCAACGACGCGGAGCCGTCGTACGCGGGCCTCGGTGCCCGTGTGGAGAAGATCCTCCGCCTCGCCGAGGAGGAGGCCAAGGACCTGCGCGAGGAGGCCCGTCGGGCCGCCGAGCAGCACCGCGAGCTGGCCGAGTCGGCAGCCCAGCAGGTCCGCAACGACGCCGAGTCGTTCGCCGCCGACCGCAAGGCGAAGGCGGAGGACGAGGGCTCCCGCATCGTCGAGAAGGCGAAGGGCGAGGCCTCCAACCTCCGCTCCGAGGCGCAGAAGGACGCCCAGTCCAAGCGCGAGGAGGCCGACGCCCTCTTCGAGGAGACCCGCGCAAAGGCCGCCCAGGCCGCCGCGGACTTCGAGACGAACCTGGCCAAGCGCCGCGAGCAGTCCGAGCGTGACCTGGCCTCGCGTCAGGCCAAGGCCGAGAAGCGGCTGGCGGAGATCGAGCACCGCGCCGAGCAACTGCGGCTGGAGGCGGAGAAGCTGCGCACCGACGCCGAGCGCCGGGCCCGTCAGACGGTCGAGACGGCTCAGCGGCAGGCCGAGGACATCGTCGCCGACGCCAACGCCAAGGCCGACCGCGTCCGCAGCGAGTCCGAGCGCGAGCTGGCGGCGCTGACCAACCGCCGCGACTCGATCAACGCCCAGCTCACCAACGTCCGCGAGATGCTGGCGACGCTCACGGGTGCCGCGGTGGCCGCCGCCGGCGTTCCGGACGACGACACCGCCACCCGCACGGTGCCGGCCCAGCAGTCGCACTGACCCGCGCCGCGACGCGGCTCTCCGCAAGGCCGCCGGCCCGCCCGCTCCGGGTGGGCCGGCGGCCTTGCCGCTTGGTCCTGCGGCGGGCCCGGTCTCCGGTGGCGCGGGCCCCGGGCCGCGCCTAGCGTGCTGTGCATGATCGAGGTGGACGGGCTGACCAAGCGCTACGGCGACCGGCTCGCCGTGGACGGGCTGTCCTTCGCGGTCCGTCCGGGTGTGGTCACCGGCTTCCTCGGCCCGAACGGCGCGGGCAAGTCCACCACGATGCGGATGATGCTCGACCTGGACGCGCCCACCGCCGGCGGCGTCCGCATCGACGGCCGGCGCTACCGGGACCTGGACCGCCCGCTGACGGTCGTCGGGGCGCTGCTGGAGGCCCGGGCGGTGCACGGCGGCCGGAGCGCCCACAACCACCTGCTGGCACTGGCGCAGTCCAACGGCATCCCGAAGCGCCGGGTGACGCAGGTGCTGGAGACCGTGGGCCTGGCGGCGGTGTCGCGCAAACGGGCCAAGGGCTTCTCGCTGGGCATGGGCCAGCGCCTGGGCATCGCCGCCGCGCTGCTGGGCGACCCCCGGGTGCTGCTCTTCGACGAGCCGGTCAACGGGCTGGACCCGGAGGGCATCCACTGGATCCGCAACCTGATGAAGCAGCTGGCCACCGAGGGACGCACCGTCTTCGTCTCCTCGCACCTGATGAGCGAGATGGCACTGACCGCCGAACACCTCATCGTCATCGGTCAGGGGCGGCTGCTGGCGGACACCTCGATGACCGAGTTCATCCGGGAGAACTCCCGCAGTTACGTGCGGATGCGTTCCCCGGAGCCGGAGCGGCTGTGGGACGTGCTCCAGGGTGCCGGTGTCCACGCGGTCAGTGGTGACGGCGGGGCACTGGAGGTGGACGGGGTCGAGGTGGAACGCCTGGGGGAGCTGGCCGCCCAGCACCGGCTCG
The DNA here is from genome assembly GCF_042733155.1 of Streptomyces sp. NPDC059740. Classification (NCBI taxonomy): domain Bacteria; kingdom Bacillati; phylum Actinomycetota; class Actinomycetes; order Kitasatosporales; family Streptomycetaceae; genus Streptomyces; species Streptomyces sp. NPDC059740. The sequence continues at coordinate 386,053 of NZ_JBHWGP010000003.1, forward strand.
TGCTGCACGAGCTCAGCCCGCGGCAGGCCTCGCTGGAGGAGGCGTTCATGCGGCTGACGGCAGGGGCGGTGGAGTACCACGCGCACGCCGGGACGCACTCCCCGGAGCCGGGCGCACCGATCAGCACTGCCGTGCCGCCGGAACCTGACGGTCCCGGGCCCGCCGGACCGGGGCCCGCCCGGCCGGATTCCGCGGGGCCGGGCGCCGGGGCGCCGCCGGGGGACGCCCGCGCCGAGTGGGGCGCCGGGTGGCGGGAGTCCCGGGGCCGCCGGCGCCGCGGCCGGGCCGGTGGCCGGCCTCCCGAGGACCGAGAGGAGCCCTGACCATGGCGCAGTTGACGAGGGTCCTGGTGTCGGAGTGGACGAAGATCCGCTCCGTGCGCTCCACGGTGTGGACGCTCGGCATCGCCGTCGTGGTCACGGTGGCCCTCGGCGCGCTCATCAGCGTGCTGTCCCGCAACGACTTCGGCTCGATGCCGCGCGGTGACCGGCTCTCCTTCGACGCCACCCGCACCAGCTTCGCCGGCATGGGGCTGGGCCAGCTGGCGCTGATCGTCTTCGGCGTGCTGGTGGTCTCCACCGAGTACAGCACCGGCATGATCCGCGCCTCGCTCGCCGCCGTGCCGCGGCGGGGGGCGTTCCTCGCCGGCAAGCTGGCGGTGGCGACGGGGCTGGCGCTGCTGGTGGGGCTGTTGACGAGCTTCGTGACGTTCTTCGTGGGCCAGGCCGTGCTGGGCCCCTACCGGGTCGGGCTCGGGGACCCGGGGGTGCTGCGGGCGGTCTTCGGCGGCGGCCTGTACATGGCGCTGATCGCCCTGTTCTCGATGGCGGTGGCGACGATGCTGCGCAGCCCGCTGCTCTCCCTCGGTGTGCTGATGCCGTTCTTCTTCCTCGTCTCCAACATCCTCGGCAACGTCTCGGCGACGCGGAAGGTCGGCCGCTACCTGCCGGACCAGGCCGGCCAGCGGATCATGCAGGTGGTCACCCGCCCCGGCGACGACACCCCGTACGGGCCGTGGGGCGGGCTGGCGATCATGGTCGGCTGGGTGGTGCTCGCCCTGCTGTGCGGCTACGCACTGCTGCGCAGGCGGGACGCCTGAGCCCGGGAACGGCACCGGTGCCCGGGCGAGGCCCGGAGAGCGTCCGTCCGCGCCGTGCGTCAGGCATCCTGCCCGGCCGCACGCTCCTTTGACGGCCCCCGTGGCCTGCCCGATACCCTCGGCGGACCACGGGGGTGCGAGGACCGGTACGCCCCCGTCTTCTGGCGAGGGGCGGAGCATTGATCGAGGCAGTGGGCCTCACGAAGCGCTACGGCGCCAAGACTGCCGTGCACAACCTGTCGTTCCAGGTGCGGCCCGGGCAGGTGACGGGCTTTCTGGGGCCCAACGGTTCCGGCAAGTCGACCACCATGCGCATGATCCTGGGGCTCGACGCGCCCACCGCGGGGCGGGTGACGGTCGGCGGGCAGCCGTTCCGCCGGCTGCCCAACGCGCCGCGTCAGGTGGGTGCCCTGCTGGACGCGAAGGCGGTGCACGGCGGCCGCACCGCCCGCAACCACCTCCTCAGTCTCGCCCAGCTCGCCGGCATGCCGGCCGGCCGGGTGGACGAGGTGCTGGCGATGGTGGGGCTGCAGGACGTGGCCCGCAAGCGCACCCGCGGCTTCTCCCTCGGCATGGGCCAGCGCCTGGGCATCGCCGCCGCGCTGCTGGGCGACCCGCATGTGCTGCTCTTCGACGAGCCGGTCAACGGGCTGGACCCGGAGGGCATCCTCTGGGTGCGCAACCTGATGAAGCACCTGGCCGCCGAGGGACGCACCGTCTTCGTCTCCTCGCACCTGATGAGCGAGATGGCGCTGACCGCCGAGCACCTCATCGTCATCGGCCGCGGACAGCTGCTGGCCGACATGAACGTGCGGGACTTCATCGCCGCCAACTCGGCCGGCTTCGCCCGCGTCCGCACCCCGGACGACCCCGATCAGCGGGAGAAGCTGTCGCGGGCGCTGCACGAGGCCGGCGCCCAGGTGACGGCCGAACCGGACGGCGCGCTGCGGGTGACGGGGCTGCCGCTGCCGCGGGTGAGCGACGTGGCGCACGAGGCGGACGTACGGCTGTGGGAGCTCTCCCCGCACCAGGCGTCGCTGGAGGAGGCGTACATGCGCCTGACGCAGGGCGCGGTGGACTACCGCTCCACCACCGACCCCCGGTACGCGCTCCAGGCGGCGGTCGGAGGGCCGGCGCCGGTCCCGGGCCAGGTGCCCGGCGGGCCCCTCGCCGGACCGCCGCCGCAGCCCGTCGGGCCGCAGCCCGGCCCGGTGCCGCCGCAGGCCCCCGGACACCTGCCCGCCAATCCCTACGCGCAGCCGGACCCCTACGCTGCGGCGCCCGTGCCGCCGGCGCCGGTCCCGGGCCCGCGCGCGGCGGCCGGTGACCCGGCCGGTCCGCCACCGCCCGGGCAGCCGCAGCCCGAGCAGCCGGCAGCGGCCGGGCCGCCCCCGCCGGCCGGTTCCCCCGCCACCCCGAACCAGCCCCACGAGGACGCCCGATGAGCAACCCGCAGCAGCCTCGGCCCGAGGCCCAGGAACCGCAGGACGCGAGCCCCCGCACGCCGTCGCCGACCGGCCCCGACGCACCGCGCTCGCCCTTCGACGGGACGCCGCCGCCCACCGACGCCCCGCAGCAGGCCGGACCGCAGGCACCCGGCGCCCCGTCGGCAGCCCCGGGCGAACCGGGGACGACCGCGCTCCGGGCACAGCAACCGCCCGTGCCGGACGCGCCCGCCACCGTCCCGCAGGCGCCCCCGGCCGGGGAGCACGGCACGATGATGCTGAAGCCCGGTGGCGCGCCCGGGAGCGGCGCAGGCCCCGCCGGGGCGGACCGGGAACCGGGGACCCTCTTCCTCGCCGCGCAGGGCGCCCCCGCACCGCCCGCTCCGCAGGCCCCCCGGGTGCCGCCGCAGGCCGTCCCCGCGCAGGCCCCCCAGGGCCCCCAGGTCCCGCCCCACCCGCAGGGCGCCGGTCCGCACGGTGGCCGCGGCGGCTACGTCTCGCCCTTCCCGGTCCGCGGCGCCACGTTCGGCGGCGCGCTCGCCGCGGAGTGGACGAAGATCCGGTCGCTGCGCTCCACGATGTGGACGCTGGGCGTCATGGTGGTCCTGGTGGTCGGTGTCGCCCTGCTCACCGCGCTGGTGCTCGCGGGCACCGACGCCCACCTGCAGGGCGAGTCGCCGCTGACCTTCGCCCTGTTCGGCATGATCTTCGGGCAGTTGTGCGTGCTGACCCTGGGCGTGCTGGTGATCAGCGGCGAGTACGGGACGGGGTCGATCCGCACCACGTTGACCGCCTCCCCGGGCCGGGCCCGGGTGCTGACGGCCAAGGCAGTCGTCTTCTTCCTGGTCGCCTTCGTCTCGTCGCTGGTGGCCACCGTCCTGGCCGCCCTGGTGCTCCAGGGCATCCTGCACCAGCAGACCGGTGTCACGCCCCCGGGGGCCGAGTGGCTGAAGGCGACGGTGGGCGTGAGCCTGTTCGTCGCCGTCCTGGGGCTGCTCTCGCTGGCGGTCGGCACCCTGCTGCGCCACTCCGCCGGGGCGATCACCCTGATGGTGGGCGTCGTCCTGCTGCCGCCCATCGTGGGCCTGTTCATGCGGGTGGGACCCGTCGCACGGGTCGGCGCGTGGCTGCTGGACTGGTCGGTCATCGTGCAGTTGGGGGCCTTCTACACGAGCGGGCCGAGCGGCTCGGGCCCCGACGGCTGGGAGCCGGTGTGGATCATGGGCGGCATCACCGCCGTCGTCCTCGCCGCCGCCTACGGCGTGCTGGCCAAGCGGGACGTCTGAGCGGACCGGCGCGTGGGCCGGGGGCCGCGGACCGGCCGCCCCCGGTGCCGCGGGTTCCCCGGGTTCCGGCACTGCCGCAGCGGCGGGGGCCGGCGGCTCAGTAGCGCGGCGCGTTCCGCGCGCGCTGGACCCGGGCGCGCCGGCGGTCCCTGGCGTTCCAGCAGGAGGTGTGCCAGTGACGGCGGTCGTCGACGTCGCCGAGCCGGGGCCAGGCGACGACGTGCGGCACGCCGGGCGGGATCTCCTGGTCGCAGCCGGGGCAGCGGTAGCGCTTGCCGGCGCCGCTGCCACCGACCTGCCGCACCACCCACTCCTCGCCCCGCCACTCCTGGGTGGTCTCCAGGCCGAAGCGCACCGAGCCGGCGCGGTCGGGACGGTCGGGGGACTGGCCACCGCCCTGGGGGCGGTTGCGGCGCGGACTCACGGCGTACCTCGAACGTCGGAAGGACCGGCGGGCCGGTCGCGGGCTGTCGACGGGCCCCGCTACGGCTCGGCCGGGCACCGGGCGCCGGCCGGGGCGCCCGGCGGGGTCTGCACCTAGCCTAGCCCCGGCGCTGCCCGCCGCCGAGGCCCCCGGACGGCACCGGGCGGGCGGAGCGGGCACGCCGCAGTGGGCTGAAACCCGAGTGTTTCCGGCGCTCCGCGGGCTCCGCCCTTGACGTACCCGCCGGTAGTCGATCACTCGAAGGCTCGCCGGGGGCAGGTGAGGCGGACCGGTCGGAACCCGCCCTCGCCCGGCACCACCTCAACCCGGACCGCCGCACCGGGCCGTCCTCCCCGGCCCGTCCGTCCTGGCCCCCTCCAGCGCCGGAGCCGCACCTCCGCCCGTCACTGGTCCCCCGGCAGGACACTCCCTGCCCTCTCGCCACACCCCTCACCTCTCCGGTGTGATCATCGGGAGATTCGGCCGTCTCCCCCGTGCCCTCACCCGCCACGGGGCGTTAGTCCTCACAGCGGACCCTGACGGGCCACCGCGCGGGCCCCGGTTGCACGGGGGCCGTCGCCGTGTCGAGGCCGAGGAGGCTTTCCGAGCGATGCGTGTAGGGGCGTTCATCCTGTCGGCCCAGTTCCCGGGCCAGGGACACGACGAGGCGCTGCACCGCGCCGTGCGGGCGACGGAGGCCGCCGAGGCGGCGGGGCTGGACTCGGTGTGGCTGGCGGAGCACCACTTCGTCCCGTACGGGGTCTGCCCGTCCGCGACGACGCTCGCCGCCTACCTCCTCGGGCGGACCCGGCGCATCGGGGTGGCCACCGCGGTCAGCGTGCTCCCCACGGCCCATCCGGTCTCCCTCGGCGAGCAGGCCGCGCTGCTGCACCTGACGTCCCGGGGCCGCTTCACCCTGGGCGTGGGGCGCGGCGGGCCCTGGGTCGACCTGGAGGTGTTCGGCTCGGGCCTGGCCGCCTACGAGGAGGGCTTCCCCGAGTCGCTGGACCTGCTGCTGCGGTGGCTGCGGGAGGAGCGGGTCGGCGCCGGCGGTGAGCGGTACGCCTTCCGCGAGGTGCCGGTCGTCCCCCGCCCCCGGGAGTCGCCGGAGCGCCCCGAGGGCCCGGAGGTCGTGGTGGCCTGCACCTCGCCCGGCTCGGTGCGTCTCGCCGCCGAGCGGGGCCTGCCGATGCTGCTGGGGATGCACAGCACGGACGAGGAGAAGGCCGGGATGGTCGGTCTGTGGCGGCGTACCGCGCTGGCTGCGGGCCACGACCCCGACCGGGTGCGCGGGGCGGGCCATGTCGCGGCGGGTGTCGGGCAGGTGGCCGACACCCGCGCCGAGGCCACCGAGAAGCTGGCGAAGGCGATGCCCGGCTGGCTGCGGCAGGGCCTCGGCGCCCATGTGACGGTCGACGGCCGCCGGCGCACCATGCGGGACCCGGAGGCCTACACCGAGTTCCTGTGCGGCCTCCATCCGGTGGGCCCGGCGAGGCTGTGTGCGGACCGTCTCGCGGCGAGCGCCGAGCGCACCGGTGTGCGGCGCTTCGCTCTGCTCGTCGAGGGCTCGGGCGACCTCGCGACCACGGAGCTGAACGTCCACCGCCTGGGTACCGAGGTACTGCCGACGCTGGACGGCGTCTGACGCCCGGGGGCGTGCGGGCCCCGGTCGTCGGCGCCCGCGCCGGGCGGCGGGCGGATGCCCACGGCCCGGCTCGCGGCGACCGGCGCGGTGCCCACCCCCAGGGGCAGCCGATGCCGGCCGGCGCTCAGCAGTCGCGCAGTTCCGGCGACTGGTTGAGGATCTGCCCGCGGAGGGAAGTGAACTTGGCCAGGCGGTCGTCGACTGCCGGGTCGAGCGGGAACACCGCCACGCGGTGGCAGTTCTGGAAGGCCAGACGGACTCCGAAGTGCCGCTCCAGACTTCCGCGTATGGCGTTGCTGGCGAGGGCCCGCAGCAGTTCACCCCGTGCCTGCTCGTTGGGGGGAGGCGTCTGGTTGTCCGCGAACTCTCCTCCGTCGACCTTGAGTTGAGCGACCAGGTTGCTGATCATCCCCCACGCGAAGGGCAGGGAGGTCCGGACGCAGTCGACGAAGGCGGCTTCGTCGACCTCGCCTCGCTCGGCCTGTTCGAGGAGGGCCGGTGAGACGTCGAGCGACATGAGGTTCTCCTCTCGCGGCCCCGGTACGGCCCGGAGCCTGCAGGAATGGGACGGCAGCCGCAACGGAGCGTGTCCGGTCTGCGACCCCCTGCTGTAACGGTATGCCGCCACCACGGCCCGCACCAGGAGATTGGGCATACAACCAGCCAATGGCACATGCCGGTCGTAGACCCGATTTCACACCTGTCCCACCCGCCTCAGAGGGCATGAGAAACCGGGTCGTGCGCCGCCGGAGGTGTCGCCTCCGGTCCACCCCCGGCCGAAAGATTCCGCACGCCCTTGCGAGGGAGGCCGGGTACCGGCCGACGGCCCCGGGCCGTTTCGCGTGCCGGCACACCCGTCGAGTAGCGTGGCGCACCATGCGTCTCGTCATCGCCCGTTGCTCCGTGGACTACGCGGGCCGGCTCACCGCCCACCTGCCGTCCGCCCTCCGTCTGATCCTGGTGAAGGCCGACGGCTCGGTCTCCGTCCACGCCGACGACCGGGCGTACAAACCCCTCAACTGGATGTCGCCGCCCTGCACCCTGAAGGAGGGGGACGGCGTGTGGACGGTGGAGAACAAGGCCGGCGAGAAGCTGATCATCACCCTTGAGGAGGTCGTGCACGACTCCTCGCACGAACTCGGCGTCGACCCGGGCCTCATCAAGGACGGCGTGGAGGCGCACCTCCAGGAGCTGCTCGCCGACCGCATCGAGACCCTCGGCGAGGGCTACACCCTGATCCGCCGCGAGTACCCCACGGCCATCGGCCCGGTGGACATCCTATGCCGTGCGGCCGACGGGAAGACCGTCGCCGTGGAGATCAAGCGGCGTGGCGAGATCGACGGCGTGGAGCAGCTCACCCGTTACCTCGAACTCCTCAACCGCGACCCCCGTCTCTCGCCCGTGCAGGGCGTGTTCGCGGCGCAGGAGATCAAGCCGCAGGCCCGCGTGCTGGCCACGGACCGCGGCATCGACTGCGTGGTCCTCGACTACGACGCCCTGCGCGGCATCGAGGACGACAAGCTGCGGCTGTTCTGACCCGTCCGGTCCCCCGCGGGTTACCCGCGCGCCACCTCAGGGGCAGGACACCTCTCCCCGGCGGTGGGGGCTGCCCACCGCCGGGCCGCAGTGCGTCAGGAGCTGCTGGGGCTGCCCGAGGTGGACGGGCCGGCGCCGGTGGCCGAGGACGAGGAGGAGCCCGAGGAGGGCGCCGACTCCCGCTGCGAGGCGCTGCGCTGCGCAGCCGTCCCCGAGGCCGTCGCGTCCTGTGATCCCTCCGAGGTGCCGCCGGTGGGCGGGTCGGGGGTCTCGGTGGGGTCCTCGCTCTCCGAGGGCGTCGGCGTCGGCGTGGTGTGGGTGGGTGTCGGCGAGGGCTTGTGGGAGTGCGTGGGGCTGGGGCTGGAGGGGTGGCTCGGCTCGTGCGAGGGCTGCGAGGGCGCGGACGGCGAGCCGCTGTCCTGGTCCGAGGGGCTCTGGCTGGGCGAGGCCGAGGGGCTGTCGCCACCGCTGTGCGACGGGGAGGCCGACGCGCTCGGCGAGTCCTGGGCCGGGGGCGGGGTGTCGCTGGTCGCGGGGTCGGTGGCCGGCGAGTCGCCGGTGCCCTCGTCGTCCGCCGACTGCTCGGAGGTGACGCCGCCGGACGGCGTGGTGTCGCCCGAGGTCGCCCCGAGGGTGACGACGGTCCCGAGCACAGCCGCGAGGAGGGCGCCCGCGCCTGCGGCGACGACGTTGCGCCGGGCGCCGCTGAACACCGGTCGGCGGCCGGACCGGGTACCGGAACCCGGCCGGCCCTTGCCCGGGGCCGAGCCGCCCGCCCCGGCCGCCGGGGTGTGCGACGCGGTGGTCGTGCCGAAGGGCTCGGCCTCGTCGAAGAGGAGTGCCGCGGGCGGGTAGGTGGCGGCCGGTCCCGCCGGGTCGACGGCCACGGTCGGGGCGGTGGGCCTGGAGGACTCGTCCGAGGGGCCGGAGGGCAGCACCCGGGCGGTGGGGGCCTCGTCGCGGGCCGGGGCGTCCGCGCGGTCCTCGGGGACGAGGCCCAGCGGGCCGCCGGTGCGCTTGCCGGCGACCGGCTGGACACCGGTGGTCTGCTCGGTGAGCGGCACGTCGGCGCCGCTGAAGGTCACCGGCTCGGGTGGGGCCGCGAGGGCGCGGGCCCGGTCGGTCACCAGGGCCAGGGCCCGCCGGCCGGCGACCGCGCCGCGACGGTCGGAGAGCACTCCGCGCAGCCCGATGGAGGCCTCCAACTCGGCCCGGGCACGGTCGACGGCGCCGGTGCACAGGGCGAGAACCCCGAGTTCGTGGTGGAAGTACGCCTCCTGGGCGACCTCTCCCGCGAGCCGCGCCGCCTCCTGGCCGTGCCGCAGACAGCGCTCCCATGCGCCCCAGCGCAGCGCTGCCGCGAGGGCGGGGGCTGCGGCGCGGGCGAGTTGGACGGCTGTGGCGGGGCTGCCTTCGGGCCGGCTCGTGGTGAGCGCGGCCAGCGCGGCGAGCAGGACGTCGGCCTCGGTCGCGACCCGCTCCGGGCCGACCGTGCTCCTCCCCACCCACCAGGTGTAGTGCTGGGCCGCCGCCTCCGCCTGCTGGGCGGCGTCCGTCGCGTAACCGGCGGCCTCGAGCTCTTCGCGCACCCCGCCGACGAGACGGTGGTGCGTGCCGGCCCGGGTGATGAGTCCGGCGCCGAGCAGCTCACCGAGTGCGGCCTCCGCGCCGGGGTCGGCCACCAGGGCCGACAGGTGCGTCTGGTGGGGCACCGCGCCGTCCAGGGCGACGGCCAGCCGCAGGAGGGCGTGCGCCGCCCCGCTCAGCGGCTCGGCGAGCAGTGCGGCCGGCACGCCGGGCCCGGCCGCCGGCAGGGCGCGGTCACCGCTCGAAGGGACCCCGGCGGACCCTTCGCCGTCCAGACCCGCCGGGCCGAGCCGGGCCGTGTCGCGGTGCCACAGCAGCGCCGCGGCCTGGACGAACCGCTGGGGCAGCCCCTCGCAGGCGGACCACAGCTCCGAGGCCCACTCGGACTCGTGCAGGGTGAGCGGGCGGCCGATGGCGTGTTCCAGCAGGGTCAGGCAGGTGTCGCGGCTCAGCCCGCCCAGGGGGACATCGGTCACCCGGCTGCCCGCGGCCGGCTCCGGGGCGTCGGGCGAGGAGGCGAGCAGGAAGGCGCACTCGGGGGTGGCGCGCAGCACGGCCTCCAGCGCGTCCCCGCCGAACTCCAGGTCGTCCAGGACGACGACCGCGCCGATGGCGGCGAGGCGCGCGTCGAGCTCCTCGCGGTCCGGCCGGTGGCGCGGGGCGTCGTAGACGGCGGCGAAGAGTTCGTGGAGGACGTCGGAGGAGGTGCGGTGGGCTGCGTCGAGGCGGATCACGCCGTCGGGCGCGAGGTCGGCGCAGGCCACGGCCACCTCGTCCAGCATGCGGCTGCGACCGGAGCCCGCCGGGCCCACCAGGCGCACGGAGCGGCCCCGGGAGAGCAGTCCCACCAGCCGCTCGCGCTCCTCCTCGCGCTCCCACAGGGGCTGGTCGAGGGGGCTGGGGCCGGTGCCGGCGGTGATGGCGGTGCGGGCCGCACGTTCGGCGTCGGCACGGACGGCGGACGGCTTGCGGTGCACCGTCGGCCGGGCTTCGCCGGGCGGGCAGTGCTCGATCTCGGTGCCGTCGATGGGGTTGAGGGTGAGCAGGTACGAGCCGGCCACCAGGCGGACGGGGCGGGTGGGCGCCGTGCCTTCGTGGCGGTCGCCGAAGGCGGCCGGGCGGGGGCCGGGCCCCCGGTCGTCGGGGCCGTGCTCGGTGTTCGGGTCCATGGTGGTGAGTCCCCCAGAAGAGTGGCGCGGCAATGGCCTGCCGACCGGGCCGGCCGCCGTGAGCTCCGCCCCGCCCGCGGGGCCCGGCTGCCGTGCGCGTCCGGTCCGGGATGCCGCCGCACCGTCATCAAGCGGCTGAGAACCGAACCCTAGTCCCTGGGAGGGGCCGAGCGAACGCCTGACCCGGTCTACGTCCCCTATGGGGAGATTTATCCGGAAAGTCACCCCGGTGGTATCCCTCACACCGGACACCGCCGTACTCGGGGGATCCGGAGAGCCCCGAACTCTCGGAGCCGGACGCCGGGGGACCCGGACGCCGGGGGTGCCCAGGTCTTCCTTTCGGATCCTGCCGGGCTCGCCACTCGCCACCCTCCGGCCGGGAGGCCCCCCCACCTGCGCCTTGCGGTGCACGGCAGCGGACGCCGCTCCCTGATCCGGCCTGGTCCGGAAGAGGCCCCTGGGTGTGGAGGACGGGAAGTCGGGCAGGTCCCTGATCCTGGTCCTGATCACAGCAGGAGCAGCGGGGTCCGGTAACCACTACCGCCCCTGGACGACGACTGCGGAGCGGTGAGCAATGAGCATGCCCGGCGGTACCGGCAACACCAGTGGTCGCTACCTCATCCGGGGTGACTACTACGACGAACGTCTCACGGAACGGCAGTTGACCGACACCGTCACGATCGTCTGGGGCTCGGTGGGCCTGGTCTTCGGCCTGTTCATCGCAATGGGGTTGTCCTCGCTCTTCGGGCTGTCGACCGTGTTCCGCGTCGTGCTGGTCACTGCACTGATCCTCGTCATCGGTGGGGGGACCGCATGGATCGCGCGCCGGGTAGCGCGGCGCGGAACGGAGGACAAGCGGGTTGCAGAGTTCCTCGCGAAGCACGCAGGCGCGGAGAGCGACAGCGCCGACGGCCTCCGCACGGCTGTTCCGGAACGGGCCGGCCAGCAGGCCGGCCCGCCCGCTGATCGGGACGGAACCGCCTAGACGCGAGGCAGCGTCTCCGCCTCCAGGCCGCCCTCGATGGCGAGGATGCGGTGGAGGCGGGTCGCGACCAGCAGCCGCTGCATCTGCGGGGGGACCCCGCGCAGGACGAGCCGGCGGCCGACACGGCCGGCTCGCCGGTGCACGCCCATGATCACTCCGAGACCCGTGGCGTCCCAGGAGTCCAGCTCCGACAGGTTGAGCACCAGGTCGCCGGCGCCGGAGTCGACGGCGGCGTGCAGGACCGATCGGGCGTCCGCCGCGGTGCGGACGTCGAGGCGGCCCCCGACGACCAGCTCGGCCTGGTCGCCCCTGATATGCATATGCGCTCCCGGTGTCGGTGTGATGCGTGGGTCTACCGGACTGACTGCCTCCCGTGCGGCCGAGTTGCCGCCTGTGAGGGAACCGAGACCGAATTCACTCCTCAGGGCGATCGGCCGGTTGACGGAAAGCCAGGCGGCGGTTCAGTGCTCGTAGAAGCCTTGCCCGCTCTTCCGGCCGATGTCACCCGCGTCCACCATCCGGCGCATGACCTCCGGCGGTGCGAACTTCTCGTCGCGGGACTCGGCGTAGATGTTGTCGGCGGCGTGCAGCAGGATGTCGACGCCCGTGAGGTCGGCCGTGGCGAGGGGGCCCATGGCGTGGCCGAAACCGAGCCGGCAGGCGGTGTCGATGTCCTCGGCGCTGGCCACGCCAGACTCGTAGAGCTTGACCGCCTCCACGACCAGCGCCGAGATCAGCCGGGTGGTCACGAAGCCCGCCACGTCCCGGTTGACGACGACGCAGGTCTTGCCGACGGACTCGGCGAAGGCCCGCGCGGTGGCGAGCGTCTCGTCGCTGGTCTTCAGCCCGCGGACCAGCTCGCACAGCGACATCATCGGCACCGGGGAGAAGAAGTGGGTGCCCACCACCCGCTCCGGCCGCGAGGTGGCCGCGGCGATCTTGGTGATCGGGATGGCGGAGGTGTTCGAGGCGAGCACCGTCCCCTCCCCCACCAGGCTGTCGAGCGTCGCGAAGATCTCCCGCTTGACCTCGATCTTCTCGAAGACGGCCTCCACCACGAGGTCGGCGTCGGCGACCGCGTCGAGGTCGGTGGTGGTGGTGATCCGGGCCAGCGCCTGCTCGGCGTCCTGCGCCGTCATCCGCTCCTTGGCGACGAACCGGGCCCAGCTCTTCTCGATGCCGTCCCGTCCGCGGCTCAGCGCCTCCTCGGTCACGTCCCGCAGCACGACTTCCCAGCCGGCCTGCGCCGAGACCTGGGCGATGCCGGACCCCATGAGTCCGGCTCCGATGACGGCGAGTTTCCCTGCCACTGGTGTCTCCCCTTGTCCGCGTGTTGTCCGCGTGTACCCCTGATCCGCTCCCGGAGCGCTCCGACCGCGTCGCGGCGGGCCGGGCAGCGGGGCCCGGCGGTGCCGGGGCCGCCGCGGGTCGGTCTCCGGCGGACGGCACGGGCGCGGGCCGCTCGGATACGGAACGCCCTGACGGTCAGGGAGCCGACGGTAGCGCCCGCGGACGGCATGGCGGGCGGGAAGAGACGCGCGTCACGCCCGGTTTGACAGACATCACACCGTGCTCCGTCATCTGGTCGCCCGAACGGCGTAGTTGAAGGCCATCTCGCCGGGCGGGCCCTCCCCCCGCGTCGGACGGGAAGAGAGCCGCGCAGCGGGCCCGCGGCCGAAGACCTCGCCTCCTCGGAGGGGCGGCGAGGCCCTAAGGGGTCCTTGCCATATGCCCGCCCGGGCCGCGTGGTCTGGCACCGCACCTCGCGGCGTTGCCGAAAAGCCCTGGTAGCTCCGCTACGAGGACTCCCCGGCGCCTTGCGATGCACGGCACCAGACCACGCGACCTCATCGGACGCTCATATGGCAAGGACCCCTGAGCCGGAGTGGGCAGCGCCGTGTTCTGCGGCGTCGGCGGCCCGGTGACGGCCCGTCCGGGGCGCCGGGCACCTCCCGCGGCGCGCCGCGCCGGGCGGCTGGCTGCCTCCGGTCCGGGCGGGGTCTCGCGCACCCGGGCGCGGCGCAGGTCCGCGGCGTAGGCTCGGCCCATGGTCAACCTGACGCGCATCTACACCCGCACCGGCGACAAGGGCACCACGGCCCTGGGCGACATGAGCCGCACCGCGAAGACGGACTCGCGCATCGCGGCCTACGCGGACGCCAACGAGGCGAACGCCGCCCTCGGTGTCGCGCTCTCCCTCGGCGAGCTGCCGGCCGACGTCGCCGCCGTCGTCACGCGGGTGCAGAACGACCTCTTCGACGTGGGCGCCGACCTCGCCACACCGGTGGTCGCGGACCCGGAGTACCCGCCGCTCCGCGTCGAGCAGGCGTACGTGGACCGGCTGGAGGCGGACTGCGACCACTACCTGGAGGGGCTGGACAAGCTCCGCAGCTTCATCCTGCCCGGCGGCACGCCCGGCGCGGCCCTGCTGCACCAGGCGTGCACCGTGGTGCGGCGGGCCGAGCGCTCGACCTGGGCGGCCCTGGAGGAGCACGGCGAGACGATGAACCCGCTCACCGCCACCTACCTCAACCGCCTCTCCGACCTGCTGTTCATCCTGGCCCGCACCGCCAACCGCGAGGTGGGCGACGTGTTGTGGGTGCCGGGCGGCGAACGCTGAGGTGGCGCCCCGGGACGCGTCCCGGGGCGCCACCGGGGGCGGGACGGGGGCTACTGGTCCGAGGCGGCGTCCCGGTCGGCGGCGTCCGCCGCGGACTCGGCGTCGTCGACGGCCCTGCGCATCCTGTCCAGGTCCGCGCTGCCGCTGCTCTCCCCCGGGCTCGGGGACGAGGCGGCCGGGGAGGCGGGGGCGCCGGCTCCCGGCTGTCCGCCCTGGGAGCACCCGGTGAGCAGGGCTGCCGCGAGCAGTGTGGTGCCCGCGGCGGCGCACACCGTCCGCCGTGCCGCGCCGGGTGCCGGGTGGCCGGCGCGCGTCACGAGGAGGTGTCCGCGCCGGAGTCGCCGGCGTCCTTGCCGGAGCCCTTCTTGGCGAAGTCCTGCTTCGCGCACCAGGAGGCGACGCCCTTGAGGTCGTCCTTGCGCTCCTTGACCGTCTTCTCCATGGAACGGCGGGTGGTCAGGCGGTGGTTGAGGTAGGTCCCGACGGCGGTGTGGTGTGCGGCCTTCGCGTTCGCGACGCGCTTCTCCAGCCGGGCCACGGAGCCCCGAACCCCGGAGTCGCCGTCGAGGCGGCGGATCGCCAGGTCCAGTCGCTTGTCGATCTTCGACTCCCGCTTGCACAGCGCCCGGGCGCCGTCCTTCTTCGGCTTGCCCACGTGGCGCAGGGCCTTCTGCGAGTGGGCCCCGGCGCCGGGGGCGGGGCTCGCCGCGGTGTCCGCCGCCGCCGTACCGGCCGCGCCCAGCAGGACGAGGCCGGCGGTGAGGGCCACCGTCACGGTCCGGTGAGTACGCATGGCTTGTTCTCCTCGTACGTCGGGGTGTGCCTTGCGCGGCCGACCGTAGGGAGCGTCCTTGTGGAATTCTTGTGGCCCCGTCAGGACCTGCCGGGTGCGCCGTCAGGTGCCGTCAGGTCCCGGCGTCGCCGCCGTGCGAGGGGCCCGGTGGGCCGGCGGTGTCCCGTCCGCCGGCGGCGAGGAGCCAGTCGCGTCGGGGTGCCGGAGCGCCGGGGGCCCGGCCGACCGGTAGCCGCAGCACGAAGCGCGCGCCGGGCAGTCCGTCCAGCCGGTCCTCCACCGTCACGCTCCCCTGGTGCAGCGCGGCCTGCTGGGCCACCAGCGTCAGGCCCAGGCCGGAGCCCGGCGACCCGGGCCCACGGCGAAAGCGGGCGAAGACCTCCTGCCGGCGCTCCGGTTCGACCCCCTGGCCGTGGTCCTCGACACTCACCACCACCTCGGGCGCGGTGGGCGGCCCGCCGGGTACCACCGTCACCTCCACCGCCACCTCGCCCGCTCCGTCCCGGCCGTGGACGAGGCAGTTGGCCAGCAGGTTGTCGACGGCCGTCCGCAGGCCGGGCTCCCAGCCGTGGACGGCCGGGCACCGTGCGGCGCTCAGTTCGATACACGCTCCGGGGCCCCGGCGGCGGGCCTCGGCGACGGCGGCACCGCACACCTGCGCGAGGTCCACCGGCCCGAACGTGTCGGCCTCGACCAGGTCCCCCCGGCCGAGTGCGCGCAACATCGTCAGCAGGCCCAGGAGCCTGGTGTGCTCGTGCCGCAGGTCGGTGACGACCTCCTCCCGCTCGGCTGCGGGCAGGTCCGGGTGCGCGTCGAGGATGTCGAGGTTGGTGCCCATGCTCATCAACGGCGTGCGCATCTCGTGGGCCGCGGCCGAGGAGAAGGACCGGGCCGTCTCCAGGGCCTCCCCGGTGCGTGCCGCCTGTTCGTCGTAGCGGGCCAGGACGGAGTCGAGCACCGCGGCCAGTTCGTCGACCTCGGTGACCCCGGTCCGCCGGTGGGTGAGCCGGGTCGCCGGGAGCCGGGGGTCCAGTCCGCTGGTGCGCCGCTGGAGTCTGCGCAGGGGCCGGGTGGCTCCGGTGGCGATGCCCCAGGCCAGCAGCGCGGAGACCGGCGCCGCCAGCACCGCGGAGAGCAGCACCCGCCGCCGCACCAGGCGCAGCCGTGCCTCGCCCGGGGCGTCGGGTGAGAACAGCCAGAGCGTGCCGGGCCCGCCGGCACCCGCACCGCCGACGTGCACGGAGAGCGCGCGCCAGCTCCTCGTGCCGGACCGCACCGTGACCGGCCGCACCGCCCGGCGCGGCAGCCGCAGTGAGGAGGCGGGCTGCGGGCCGCCGGCGAACGTGCCCTGCGGGCCCACCAGTCGCAGTCCGATGTCGAGGGTGGAGTTCAGCAGGTCGCGCTGCCTGGCCTGTTCCGCGCCGTCACGGTCCGCGGCGGCGGCCCGCAGCAGGCCGCGGGCGTCGCGGCTCACGGCCGTGGCGCGGTCGCGCAACGCGGTGTCCTGCTCGTGGCGCTGGTCGCGGCCGACCAGTTGCAGGAGGAGGAAGCCCGAGGCGAGGACCATGAGGGGCACCGCCACGCCCACCGCGAGCGCCACCCGGGTGGAGAGCCTCACCGCCGGCCGTCCCCGGCTGCGGGCCGCCGGGGGCGCCCGTCGGCCGCCTCTCCCGGGTCCGGCGCCCCGTCACCGGCGTCGTCACGCAGCAGGAAGCCGACGCCCCGCACGGTGTGGATCAGCCGGGGCCTGCCGTCCTGCTCGGTCTTGCGCCGCAGGTAGCTGACGAACGTGTCGACGGCGTCGGTGCGGACCTCGAAGTCGTAGCCCCAGACGAGTTCCAGCAGTCGGTCGCGGGTCAGCACCAGGCCGGCGTTGCGGGCCAGCACCTCCAGCAACTCGTACTCCCTGGGGGTCAGTCGCAGTGCGCGGCCGTCCAGCCGGGCCTGGCGGGAGGCGGGGTCCAGCACCAGGCCGCCCACGGTGACGCGGTCGTCGAAGACCGGGGGCCTGCGGCGCAGCAGGGCCTCCAGCCGCAGCACCAGTTCCTGCAACGCGAAGGGCTTCACCAGGTAGTCGTCGCCGCCCGCCTGGAGCCCGGCTATCCGGTCGGCGGTCTCGTCCAGCGCGGAGAGCATCAGCACGGGCACCTCGTCCCCGGCGGCGCGCAGCCGGGCGCAGACCTCGATGCCGCTGAGGCCGGGCATCGCCACGTCCAGGACGAACAGGTCGAACGGCGTGGCGGCGTGGGCGTCCAGCGCGCTCCGGCCGGAGTCGGCCAGGGTGACGGTGAAACCGCTCAGCCGCAGCCCGCGCGCCAGGGAGCGGCGGATGGCGCCGTCGTCGTCCACGACGAGCACGCGGCCCCTGCCGGCCCCCGGCTGTGTCCCGGCCACCCTGCTCTCCCGTCTCCGGGCCGGCGGTGCCGGCCACCTCGTGCCACCGCCTCCGCCGCGCCAGCTGTGCCGCGTGCGGTCCGCGTGGCGGGCACGCGACGCCGTTCCGGCCGTGCGGGGAGACGGGCGGACGCTACCGCCGGGGTGTGCGGTCGTGCCAGTCACGGGGGTCAGGTGGGCCCGCCCTGTCCTGGCGGGCCGCTGCCCGACCGGTGCGGGACCGCGGTATGCGAACGCGCCAAGTACCGGCTTCCACGCCTTCGTTGGTCCAGACCTCTTGACCTGTGGTCTGGACCTTTTTACTCTCCCCCTCAACTGCGGTGAGCGCGCCCCACAGCGCTCACCGGGCGACGCAGGTTCCCGTTAGCGCGTTCATCCCGTTCCTCCACCCGACTCGGGAGCAGCCTTGAGATCAGGAACCTTGACCCGCTCCGCCCTCGCCCGACACAGAGCCCTGGCGGGCCTCACCGCACTCCTGCTGCCGCTCGGCGCCCTGCTGGGCCTGGCGACGGCCACCACCGCGAGCGCCGCCACCACGGCGAGCGCCACCTACTCCAAGCCCTCCGACTGGGGAACCGGCTTCGAGGGCAAGTGGACGGTGAAGAACACCGGCACCACCACCCTCACCGGCTGGACCGTGGAGTGGGACTTCCCCTCCGGCACCACCGCCGGCACGGCCTGGGACGCCACCCTGACCCACTCCGGCAACCACTACACCGCCACCAACGCCGGCTACAACGGCACCCTCGCCCCGGGCGCCTCCACCACCTTCGGCTTCAACGGGACCGGCGCCGGCGCCCCCACCGGCTGCAAGCTCAACGGAGCCTCCTGCGACGGCTCGACCACCCCGCCGCCCACCGGCGACAACCCGCCCTCCGCGCCCGGCAGGCCCACCGCCTCCGGCATCACCGACACCTCGGTGAAGCTGAGCTGGACCGCCGCGACCGACGACAAGGGCGTGAAGAACTACGACGTCCTGCGCGACGGGGCCACCGTCTCCACCGTCACCGGCACCTCGTACACCGACACCGGCCTCACCGCGGGAACCGACTACTCCTACACGGTGCGCGCCCGGGACACCGCCGACCAGACCGGCCCCGCCACCGCCGCGACCACCGTCCACACCACCGGGGGCGGCGGCACCACTCCCCCGCCCACCGGCAGCAAGGTGCGCCTGGGCTACTTCACCGAGTGGGGCACCTACGACCGGAACTTCAACGTCAAGAACCTCGTCACCAGCGGCACCGCCTCGAAGATCACGCACATCAACTACGCCTTCGGCAACGTCACCGGCGGCAAGTGCGCCATCGGCGACTCCTACGCCGACTACGACAAGGCCTTCACCGCCGACCAGAGCGTCAGCGGCGTCGCCGACACCTGGGACCAGCCACTGCGCGGCAACTTCAACCAGCTCAAGGAGCTGAAGGCCAAGTACCCCAACATAAAGATCATCTGGTCCTTCGGCGGCTGGACCTGGTCCGGCGGGTTCGGCGCCGCCTCCCAGAACGCCGCCGCCTTCGCCCAGTCCTGCTACGACCTGGTCAACGACCCGCGGTGGGCCGGCCTGTTCGACGGCATCGACATCGACTGGGAGTACCCCAACGCCTGCGGCCTGACCTGTGACACCTCCGGGGCCTCGGCCTTCAGGACGCTGATGGCAGCGCTGCGCGCCAAGTTCGGCACCGGCAAGCTCGTCACCGCCGCCATCACCGCCGACGCCTCCGACGGCGGCAAGCTCGAGGCGGCGGACTACGGCGGCGCCTCGCAGTACGTCGACTTCTACAACGTCATGACCTACGACTTCTTCGGCGCCTGGGACGCCCAGGGCCCGACCGCCCCGCACTCCCCGCTGACCTCCTACGCCGGCATGCCGCAGCAGGGCTTCGACACCGCAGACGCCATCGCCAAGCTCAAGGCCGAGGGGGTGCCGGCCGCCAAGCTCAACCTCGGCATCGGCTTCTACGGCCGCGGCTGGACCGGCGTCACGCAGGACGCGCCCGGCGGCACCGCGACCGGCGCGGCCCCCGGCACCTACGAGGCCGGCATCGAGGACTACAAGGTCCTCAAGACCAAGTGCCCGGTCACCGGCACCGTCGCCGGAACCGCCTACGCCCACTGCGGCACCCAGTGGTGGAGCTACGACACCCCCGCCACCATCGCCGGGAAGATGACCTGGGCCAAGAACCAGGGTCTGGCCGGCGCCTTCTACTGGGACTTCAGCGGCGACACCGCCAACGGCGAACTCGCCACCGCCGTGGACAGCGGCCTGAAGTAACCCCGGCACCCGGGCCGCCGCACGCCACCCGGCCGGCAGCGGCCCGGCACGACGCGGCCGGGAAGGCGGAGTCGCCCCGCCTTCCCGGTCGCCCTCCATCTACCCACCACCCCACCTCCTGCGCACCGACCGGGGCAGAGCACCCCTGCCCACCGGGGCACTCTTTACCTGTCCATGACCAACCGTGACGGAGATCACCGGCGGGCTCCGAAGATGCGGCGGCCGGCGGCCCGTTCCCGCGTCACCGCTGCCGCACACTGATCACGGCGCGTACCGGTCGAGGCGATCTCCCGGTGCGCGCCGACCGCGTCGGGCGCACCCGCCCGGCGCGGTCCCCGGCAGCGGTCCCGCACGGGACCACCTCACGCTCAACGGAGTCCGATGCCCAAGCACCGCATGTCCAGACGCGGCAGATACCTGGCCTGGTCCGCCGCGGGGGCGGCCCTCCTCCTCGGCGGCGCGCTGACCGCCCAGGCCACCACCGCCGGCTCCGGTCGGCCGGCCCCCACGCTCTACTCGGGCCGCGCCTTCGACACCTGCACCGCGCCGAGTCCGACCACCATGAAGAAGTGGCACACCGGCTTCTACGGCGCGGCAGCCGTCTACGTCGGCGGGCGCAACCGCGGCTGCGCCCAGCCGCAGCTCACCGCCTCGTGGGTGAAGTCCGTCTCGGCCACCGGCTGGAAGCTCATCCCCCTCTACGTGGGCGCCCAGCCGCCCTGCCAGACCAGCCGCAACCCGGAGCGCATCTCCACCTCGAACGCCGCCTCGCTCGGCCGCACGGACGGCACCGACGCCGTCGCCAGGGCCTCGAAGCTCGGCATGCGGGCCGGCAGCGCCCTCTACCTCGACATGGAGTCCTACGACACCGCGAACAGCTCCTGCAACAAGGCCGTCCTCAGCTACGTGCGGGCCTGGGACAAAGCGGTGCACGCCAAGAACTACTGGGCCGGCTACTACGGGTTCCGCAGCTCCAGCGCCGCCGCCGTCGCCCAGAGCAGCGACCGCACCGACCTGCCCGACGCCCTGTGGTACGCCCTGTGGGACAAGCACCGCACCACGACCACCGACTGGCCGTTCTCCAGCCGCCTCTGGACCGGCCACCGCCGCGCCCACCAGTACATGGTCAACAGCACCGAGAGCCACGGCGGGGTGAAGCTGACCGTGGACCGCAGCGCCTGGGACGCACCGGTCGCCGTCGTCCGCTGACCGTCCCGGCGCCCACCGCCTGCCCGGCGCGGCCGAGCACGGTTTCCCCGCGCTCTCGGCGGCCACGAGCCGGCAGAGCGCGGGAGGACGCAAAGAAACATTACAAATGTAATCGCAGAGGGTGACATATGTGACGCCGCCACGACCACGCTCGTTCGCTAGGGTAAGGATTACCCAAGAGCGAATGCACGCCGCGCCAGAGTCTGCGACCCAGTAATTGACCTCGGACATGAACGGCGGCAGCGTTCTCCTTTCCTCACGCATCCTCTATTTCCCGGGTGCCTGACCTTGAGAAACGGGGAGAATCACCATGATGCACAAACTCGCAATTTTCGGATCCGGACTCGCCCTGGCCTGCTCTTTCACCGCGGCAACCACTTCCGTCGCTTCAGCCGCCTCCCTCGGCGGCGCGGCAGAACACAGTGCGACGGTTCACCTCACGAAGGCACCTCCGTCGTGCGTGAAGAGCAAGAAGTTCACGACTGACAACGGATACCGCTCATACAAGGTCACCAACGGCTGCAAAACGACCAAGAAGGTGAAGGTCGTATTCAAGCGCGCATACGACAGCAAGTGCACTGCGATCAAGCCCAAGGAGACCAGGCAGTTCATTCCCAACGTCCCCATCGCAGACTGGGACAGGGTCGAAGCCTGCTGACACCAGTCATTCCCACGCCGGTCGAGGGGAGTCGACACCTCGACCGGCGATCGCTGACCCTACACGCTCACAGCCAACCCTTCTCGCGCGCTATACGCATGGCATCGTACCGGTTACGCGCATCCAGCTTTCTGATAGCCGCCGAGGCTAAGTTGCGTACGGTTCCCGCCGAAAGGTGCAGTTCCTTCGCCATCTCTTTCACTGAGCCGCCCGATTCCGTGAGTCGCAAAATTTCAGCCTCACGACCCGTCAAAGGACTTTCCCGCGCCAGCACGCGAGTAAACAGCCTCGGATCTACGACCGCCTGACCACTGGCTACAGCTCTTATCGATTCGATCAGTCTGCGCAGTCCAGCGCTTTTCGGAATAATACCCAGAACTCCGGCCTGAATGGCCCGACCCGCAAAACCGGGTGCAGGCGCTTCCAGGGACAGCACTACTTCACAGGCAGGACGCACTCTTCGGATCTCAGCGACGGCAGCCAAGCAGTCACCGTCGACCCTGTCCGGGTCCATAATCGCAACAGACGGACCTTTTGAGGCAACAGACGCAATCAGCTCCTCGTAATCGGTGGCCTCTGTGATGACATCCAGATCCTCTTCCCGGTGGAGCGATGCAGCTATCAACTCCACACCGAGAAGGGAACCGCCAACCACAGCACAGCGGATAGCCACTTTCCCCCCTACATGGTCGCAGCTGTCCATGATGGTCGGTCACAGACAGTAGACGGCCACTCTACACAACCTCGACACCGCGGCCAGGACCTTCGACAACAGTGAGTGGCGGCGGCAACACGTCCTGACGGGTCATCACTCAACACCGCCAAGGCGCTGCTGTGAACGCTGAGGCACTAAGGCCGTTACAGGGGCGTGCATAGCCCAGACGAATTCTGGACGGCCAGGCGCTAAAGCACGGTTGGCACGCCCGATCTGCGGCGAGGCCAGGCCCTAAGCGCTGTCCCGCAATTCCTCAGGGGCGCGCGGCGTCAGCTACGACACCTCGCCGCGGTATCAGGATCTCCGCATACATCCAGTATGCGGACGTCCCTCCGCCCTGCGATGCGCCGCATCTGACGCCGCGCACTGCTCCACCACTATTGCGGGACAGCCCTTACTGATCTTTTCGTAAGTTCGGTGGGTGTGGTGGCTGTGTGGGTGGGAGGCTGTCGGGGTGGTGTATCAACCTTCTCTTTCGGTCGCCGGCTCCTGTCTTCCTCCTTTGTCGCGGCCTCAGTTGGCGGAGGCGCGTCGTGTTCGGGCAGTCGAGTTGTTTGAGGGTGGTGTCTCGAACGCGGAGATCGCGAGGGCGGTGGGGGTGTGTGCCGAGAGTGTGCGGCGTTGGCGGCGGGTGTGGGAGCAAGGCGGTGCCTCGGCTCTGCGGAGACGGGCGGCCACCGGTCGCCCACCCAAGCTGGACGACGCCCAGGTCGAGAGGGACCGGGCCGCGTTGGAGCAAGGGGCTCAGGCGCATGGTTTCGAGGCTGACCTGTGGACCTTGGAACGAGTCGGTACGGTCGTCACCCGGGTAACCGGGGTGGTGTTGTCGAGGGCGTCGGTGTGGAGGCTGCTGACCGGCCGGCTCGGATGGAGCCTGCAACGGCCCGAGCGGCGGGCGGTCGAGCGGGACGAGTCGGAGATCGCCCGTTGGATCGCGCACGAGTGGCCGCGCATCAAAAAGGGGCAGTGAACACACGTGCCTGGATCGTCTTCCTCGACGAATCAGGCGTCTCTCTGCTCCCTCAGATCCGCCGCACCTACGCCCCCCGAGGGCAGACTCCGCTCCTGCGGCACCGCCTGAACTGGAAGCGCGCGTCGATGGCCGGGGCCTTGGGCTACCACTCCACCGACCCCGATCGCGGGGCCCGCCTCTGCTTCCA
>NZ_JBHWGP010000004.1:0-28138 GCF_042733155.1 Streptomyces sp. NPDC059740
GTTGAGCGCCTCGGCGACGCTGGTGCCGCCGGAGGAGGAGGGCGGTGCGCCGTAGACGTCCAGACCGCGGTAGCGGGTGTGGGGGCCGGCCGTCGCCGCCCGGCAGGTCCGGCCGGGACCGTGGCAGGCCGGGCAGCGCGGTAGGGGAGTGCCTGCGCGGCTCCGGGCCGTACCGCGCCGTCCTCGGGCCCCTCGGGCGGCCCGCGGACAGCGGTGGACGGTTCCTCAGAGAACCAGCCCTTATACCGCTTTTCTTGCGGAACCATCCGTGCTGCGCGGTCTTTTCTCCGTTCGGGACGCCTCGCGCCGACAGGACGTTTATGCGGCCTATGTAGCGTTTTCAGGCTAAGGTCGTAGCGCCCGGGGTGATCATGAGCGGTGGGGCGGTCCGCCCGCGTCCGCGCCCGCCCCGGCTCCCCCGTCCGACGCCAGGTCCTGGCCGTCCAGAAAGCGACGACCGCGTGCTGCCCACCTTCGACGTCACCGTCCGCGAGCCCCGCCGGGACCCGGTGGAGCTGACCGTGACAGGAGAACTCGACCTCGACACGGCACGCCACGTGAGGCGGGCGGCGGCGGAAGTGCTCACCGGCGGACGTACGCACCTGAGGGTGGACGTCGCCGGGGTCACCTTCTGCGACTCCTCCGGGCTGAGTGCCTTCCTCGACGTCCACCGCTGGGCGCGCGAGGCCGGCGGCTCGCTGACCCTCACCGAGGTCCCCGGGCGACTGCGCCGCCTCCTCGTCCTCACCGGCCTCGAAGCGCTCCTGACCCGCGGCCCGGCGGCCCGTTCCGACGCGCCGGCCCCCTCCGCCTGAGGCACCACCGGGACGCCACACGGCCCACCGTCGCGACGGCCCGGGACGGGAGCACCCGAGCCCCCGGCGTCCGGACCGCCGGCGCCCGGAGGGCCGACGCCCCGGAGTGGCGTCTCCCACCCGGCGCCGCCCCGCGGGACACTGACCGCGCACACCACCGCGAGCGCGCCCGCGCGGCGCACTGGGGAGCGATGCCGATGACCGAGCAGTCCGTGATCGAGCGGCCCCAGGGCGGGGCGCCGCCACACGAGCCGTCCGTCATCGAGACCCGCGGGCTGACGAAGACGTACGGCCGGGGCCGCCCGGCCGTCGACACCCTCGACCTGTCCGTGCCCCGCGGCAGCGTCTACGGCTTCCTGGGCCCCAACGGCTCCGGCAAGACCACCACCATCCGCATGCTGCTGGGGCTGGTCGCCCCGACGGCCGGCCGGGCCCGGCTGCTGGGCGCGGCCATGCCCGGGGCGGCGCGCGAGGTACTGCCCCGCGTCGGCGCACTCATCGAGGGGCCCGGCCAGTACGGGTTCCTCAGCGGGCGCGACAACCTGCTGCGCCTGGACGCCGCCGACCCCACCGCCGACCCCGCCACCCGCCGCCGCCGGGTCGAAGCCGCCCTGGACCGCGTCGGACTGGCCCCGGTCGCCCGGCGCCGCACCCGCACCTACTCCCTGGGCATGCGCCAGCGGCTGGGGCTGGCCGCGGCGCTGCTGCGCCCCCGCGAACTCCTGGTACTGGACGAGCCGACCAACGGCCTCGACCCGCAGGGCATGCGGGAGATCCGGGGCCTGGTGCGGGAGCTCGCCGCCGACGGGACGACCGTCTTCCTCTCCTCCCACCTCCTGGACGAGGTGGAGCAGGTCTGCACCCACGCCGCGGTGATGGCCCGGGGACGGCTGGTCGCCCACGGCCCGGTGGAGGCGCTGTTCGCCGCCTCGGGCGGTCGGGTGAGCGTGAGCACTCCTGACACCGCCGAGGCCGCCCGGGTCCTGACGGCCCACGGCGTCACCGGCCTCACCGTGACGGCCGGCCGGGTACTGGGCACGCTGCCGCCCGCGATGACCCGCCCCGCCGTGACGTCCACCGCCGTGACGTCCACCGCGGCAGGGGGATGCGCCACCGGGGCCACCGGGCCCGTCGGTACGCATGCCGTGCCGGTGCCGGTGCCGGTGCAGGGCCCCGGCGGGCCCGGGGGCGCCGCGCCGGCCGGGGGACCGGCGGGGAGCGACGTCGCCGAGCTCAACGCCGCCCTCGTCGCCGCGGGGGTGCGGGTACGGGCCTTCGGCACCGAACGCGCCTCGCTGGAGGAGGTCTTCGTGGAGCTGACCGGAGAGGGATTCGATGTCGCCGACTGAGCACCCCGACACCCGGAGCGGGCACACCGTGCCGGCCGCCGGGCACGGACCCGACGCCGCCTACCCGGCAGCCGAGGGTGTCCCCCAGCCGTCCGCCGAAGCGGACCTGCCGGCTCAGCCGGCCGCCGGTGCCGCGGGTCCGCTGCCCCGGCCGCCCCGGCCGTCCGCCGCAGGACGCCGCCGGTCCCTCGGGAGGACCGGCACCGTCCGGCTCGCCGCCCCGGAGCGGCCGGTGCGGCGACGCTGGTCCCTGGGCCTGCTGCGCAACGAGATCACCACCACCTTCCGGCGGCGGCGCACCCTCGTCCTGCTGGCGGTACTGGCCGCGGTGCCGGTGCTGGTCGGGACCGCGGTGCGGGTGGAGACCGGGGGACGCGCCCGAGGCGGTGGCGGCGCCGGCCCGGCCTTCTTCGGCGAGATCGCCGGCAACGGCCTGTTCCTGGTGTTCGCCTCGCTGGCCGCGACCCTGCCGGTCTTCCTGCCGCTGGCGGTGGCGGTCGTCGCGGGGGACTCGGTCGCGGGCGAGGCGGGGACCGGCACCTTGCGCTACCTGCTGGTGGCACCGGCCGGCCGGGTGCGGCTGCTGGCGGTCAAGTACCTGACGAGCCTGGCGTTCTGCCTGGCCGCCACGGTGGTGGTGGCCGTGGTGGCGCTGGCCGTGGGCGCGCTGCTCTTCCCGACGGGGCCCACCACGCTGCTGTCCGGGACGACCGTCTCCTTCGGCGCGGGCCTGCTGCGGGCGGCGGCGGTGGCCGGCGTGGTGGCCGCCTCCCTGGTCGGCGTGGCGGCGCTGGGCCTGTTCGTCTCCACCCTGACCAGCAGCGGGGTCGCGGCGATGGCGACCACCGTCGGCCTGGTGATCACCGTCCAGATCCTGGACACCGTGCCGCAGCTGCACGCCGTCCAGCCCTACTTCTTCCCCCACTACTGGCTGTCCTTCGCCGACCTCCTGCGCGCGCCCGTCTACTGGGACGACCTCTACCGCAACCTGGGCCTCCAGGCCGTCTACGCGGGCGTCTTCGCCTCGGCGGCCTGGGCCCACTTCACCGGCAGGGACGTGACGGACTGACGGACGGGCGGCGGGGAGAGACGGGCGGACCGCCGGTGGGTGGTCAGGGGCTGGTGTCCGCGGTCGGCGGCCCCGCCGGTTGCACCGGTTCCGCGTCCCGGGCCGCCGGCTCGCCCCCGGCGGCGGCCTCCGCCGCCCTGAGCCGGGCCGCCGCCACCGCGCGCCGGCCGTTGCGGGAGGTGCGCACCGCGTCCCAGGTCAGGATGGCCACGGCCAGCCACACCAGCGCGAACCCGGCCCACCGCTCGGCCGGCATCGCCTCGTGGAAGGCCACCAGGCCCAGGACGAACTGGAACGTCGGCGCCAGGTACTGGAGCATCCCGATGGCCGTGAGCGGCAGCCGGACCGCGGACAGCCCGAAGCAGATCAGCGGGATCGCGGTCGCAAGCCCCGCCGCGGCCAGCAGGACGGCCTGCCCGACGCCCCCGGAGACGAAGTCGCTCTGGCCGTGGGCCCCCAGTACCAGCAGGAAGACCAGCGCCGGCAGGAACTGGATCGCGGTCTCCGCGCCGAAGCTCTCCACCCCGTCCAGCCGCACCCACTTCTTGACCAGCCCGTAGGTGGCGAAGGTGAGGGCGAGCCCCAGCGCCACCCACGGGACCCGGCCGTACGCCACGGCCAGCACCACGACCGCCGCGGCCCCGGCCGCCACCGCCGCCCACTGCGCGGGCCGCAGCCGCTCGCGCAGGAACACCACCCCGAAGGCGATGCTCACCAGCGGGTTGATGAAGTACCCCATGGACGCCTCGAGCACATGGCCGGAATTGACCGCCCAGATGTAGAGGTACCAGTTGACGGAGATCGTCGCGGCGGCCACCAGCACCAGGGCGGCGCGGCGGGGCGCGCGCAGCAGCGGCCCCAGCCACGCCCCGCGCCGCAGCGCCGCCAGCACCACCGCGGCCACCGGCAGGGACCAGACCATGCGGTGGGCCAGGATCTCCGCGGGCGAGGAGGAGTCCAGCAGGTGCCAGTACAGGGGCAGCAACCCCCATATGGTGTAGGCGAGGACGCCGAAGAGGAAGCCGGTGCGCTGCTCGGTCCGGTGGGGCATGGGCACTCCAGGCGGCGGCCGTCGGGAGGACGGCGGGACGGCGGCGGGACGACGGACCGCCCCGGCACGACGGTAGCGCCGCCCCAGCCGCCTGTCATGCCCAATACCGGTTACGGTCCTGACCGGTCGGAGGGTGCCACCTCCCCGGACACACCACTGCCGGGACCCGTCCGTGACGGGCCCCGGCAGGTGGACACGGGTGTCCCCGGCGTCAGCCGACGACCGTCCAGGTGTCGTTGCCGGCCAGCAGGGCGGCGAGGTCGCCCTTGCCCTTCTGCTCCACGGCGCTCTCCAGCTGCTCCGCCATGAGGGTGTCGTAGACGGGCCGCTCGACGTTGCGCAGCACACCGATCGGGGTGTGGTGCAGGGTGTCGGCGTCCGCCAGGCGGGAGAGGGCGAAGGCGGTGGTGGGGCTGGTGGCGTGCGCGTCGTGGACGAGGACGTCCGCCGCGTTGCGCTCGGTCACCTCCACCACGTGCAGGTCGCCGGTGCCCGGGTCGCGGACCACGCCCTTGGTGCCCTGGCCCGTCTCGTCCAGGGAGCCGAAGCGGATGGGCTGCCCGTGTTCGAGGCGGATCACGGCCTCCTGGGCCTGGTCCTTGTCCTTGAGCACCTCGAACGCGCCGTCGTTGAAGATGTTGCAGTTCTGGTAGATCTCCACCAGCGCCGTGCCCGGGTGGGCGGCGGCCTGCCGCAGCACCTCGGTGAGGTGCTTGCGGTCGGAGTCGACGGTGCGGGCCACGAAGCCCGCCTCCGCGCCCAGCGCCAGCGACACCGGGTTGAACGGGGCGTCCAGCGACCCCATCGGCGTCGACTTGGTGATCTTGCCGACCTCGGAGGTCGGCGAGTACTGGCCCTTGGTCAGCCCGTAGATCCGGTTGTTGAACAGCAGTATCTTGAGGTTGACGTTGCGCCGCAGGGCGTGGATGAGGTGGTTGCCGCCGATGGACAGCGCGTCGCCGTCACCGGTGACCACCCACACCGACAGGTCGCGGCGCGAGGTGGCCAGCCCCGTCGCGATGGCCGGGGCGCGGCCGTGGATGGAGTGCATCCCGTAGGTGTTCATGTAGTACGGGAAGCGGGAGGAGCAGCCGATGCCGGAGACGAAGACGATGTTCTCCTTCGCCAGCCCCAGCTCCGGCATGAAGCCCTGCACGGCGGCCAGGACGGCGTAGTCCCCGCACCCGGGGCACCAGCGCACCTCCTGGTCGGACTTGAAGTCCTTCATCGACTGCTTGCCCTCGGCCTTGGGCACCAGCGACAGCGCCGGCAGCCCCGCCGGGCTCTGGGGGAGCGTCTCAGTCATCGATGGCCTCCTTAAGGACCGCCGCCAGCGCTTCGGCCTTGAACGGCATGCCGCTGACCTGCGTGTGGGAGCGGGCGTCGACGAGGTAGCGGGCGCGGATGAGGGTGGCGAGCTGGCCCAGGTTCATCTCCGGCACGATCACCTTCTCGTAACCGGCCAGCACCGAGGCGAGGTTGGCGGGGAAGGGGTTGAGGTGGCGCAGGTGGGCCTGGGCGACGTGGTCGCCGCCGGCCCGCACCCGCCGCACCGCGGCCGTGATCGGCCCGTAGGTCGAGCCCCAGCCGAGCACCAGGACCCGCGCCGCGCCCTCGGGGTCGTCCACCTCGACGTCCGGCACCGTGATGCCGTCGACCTTGGCCTGACGGGTGCGGACCATGAAGTCGTGGTTGGCCGGGTCGTAGGAGATGTTGCCCGTGCCGTCCTGCTTCTCGATGCCGCCGATGCGGTGCTCCAGACCCGGCGTGCCGGGCACCGCCCAGGGCCGTGCCAGCGTCTCGGGGTCCCGCTTGTACGGCCAGAACACCTCGGTGCCGTCGGCGAGTTCGTGGTTGGTGCCGGTGGCGAACGGCACCTTCAGGTCCGGCAGCTCCTCGACCTCCGGGACGCGCCACGGCTCGGAGCCGTTGGCCAGGTAGCCGTCGGAGAGCAGGAAGACCGGGGTGCGGTAGGTCAACGCGATGCGCGCCGCGTCCAGGGCCGCGTCGAAGCAGTCCGCCGGGGTGCGCGGCGCGACGATCGGCACCGGCGCCTCACCGTTGCGGCCGTACATCGCCTGCAGCAGATCGGCCTGCTCGGTCTTGGTGGGCAGACCGGTGGACGGGCCGCCACGCTGGATGTCCACGACGAGCAGCGGCAGTTCCAGCGACACCGCCAGGCCGATGGTCTCCGACTTCAGCGCCACGCCGGGCCCGGAGGTGGTGGTCACGGCCAGCGAACCGCCGAAGGCCGCGCCGAGCGCCGCACCGATGCCCGCGATCTCGTCCTCCGCCTGGAAGCTGCGGACGCCGAAGTTCTTGTGCTTGGAGAGCTCGTGCAGGATGTCGGAGGCCGGGGTGATCGGGTACGAGCCCAGGTACAGCGGCAGGTCGGCCTGCTCGGCGGCGGCGATCAGGCCGTAGGCGAGCGCCAGGTTGCCGGAGATGTTGCGGTAGGTGCCCGTCGGGAACGCCTGCGCGGCGGGCGCCACCTGGTAGGAGACCGCGAAGTCCTCCGTGGTCTCCCCGAAGTTCCAGCCGGCGCGGAACGCCGCGATGTTCGCCTCGGCGATCTGCGGCTTCTTGGCGAACTTCGACCGCAGGAAGGACTCGGTGCCCTCGGTGGGGCGGTGGTACATCCACGACAGCAGCCCGAGCGCGAACATGTTCTTGCTCCGCTCGGCCTCCTTGCGGGAGAGGCCGAAGCCGGCGAGCGCCTCGATGGTCAGCGTCGTCAGCGGCACCGGGTGGACGCTGTACCCGTCGAGGGAACCGTCCTCCAGCGGCGAGGTGGTGTAACCGACCTTTGCCATGGGGCGCTTGGTGAACTCGTCGGTGTTGACGATGATCTCCGCGCCCCGCGGCACGTCCGCGAGGTTCGCCTTCAGCGCGGCCGGGTTCATGGCGACCAGTACGTCCGGGGCGTCACCGGGGGTGAGGATGTCGTGGTCGGCGAAGTGCAGCTGGAAGGACGACACGCCGGGCAGCGTGCCGGCGGGTGCGCGGATCTCGGCGGGGAAGTTCGGCAACGTCGACAGGTCGTTGCCGAAGGACGCCGTCTCCGAGGTGAACCGGTCGCCCGTGAGCTGCATACCGTCGCCGGAGTCGCCTGCGAACCGGATGACGACGCGATCGAGGCTGCGGACCTGCTTCTCGCCCGCGGCCGGCGCGGCCGGACTCTCGACGTGCTCGGTCGCGCTGCTGACCTGGCTGGTCACTGCTTCGGACCTCCCTTGAGGCTGGGGTGTCCCCGCCGGAGGCAGGGCGGCTCGGGACCGTCGTACCGACCGGTTGTCCAACCGCCATGGTACGGGGGTAAGGCTTGCCTATCCCGGGGGTGCCCACAAGGTGGTCCCCCGGGTGAGACGGAAAACGATACTTGTTCATACCGATATGCCCGCTTTTCGGGTGCCCTGAGAGGGTCGGCTTGCGCCACCCCCTCCCCTCCCTGAACTCGGCTTCCGTGTGTCCCGCCCTTCACGGGGTGTGCTGAGGAACACATGCGGCCCGGTGCGGGGTGGTACGGGAGGGGCTGGCTCCGGTTCCTCGCGGCGCGCACCTCGTGTCCGGTTCCGCGCCGCGGCAGGCCCGCGCCGCCGCCGGGCCCGCCCCCCGACCCCTGGGGGCCGTGGTGCACGCGAGGTGGCGGGGCGTCAGGCGGTCCCGTACCGGGCGGCGTCGAGGGGCTGGGCAGCGGTGCGCTCCGGACACCGGTACCCCGGGTTCCGCCTCGGCCCCGTACCCTGTTGCCGCCGAAGGAACGGCGGTGCGGGGGAGGGGTCATGGCGGTGGGAACGGAAGGTGCCGCGGTGGTCGGCGAACGGCGGACCGCGCTGAGCCGAGTGACGCTGGTCGCCGACGGCCGGCGCTTCGCCTCGTTGTTGCCCGCCACGGAACCCCTCGGCGAGCTGCTGCCCGGCGTCCTTCTCGCCGTGGCCGCGCCGCAGGCCCCGACCGATCCTCCGTACCGCGTACTGACCGCGGACGGCACCGTGCTGCCCGCCACCCAGTCGCTGGCCTCGGCAGGCGTCGTGGACGGC
This sequence comes from Streptomyces sp. NPDC059740, assembly GCF_042733155.1. NCBI lineage: Bacteria > Bacillati > Actinomycetota > Actinomycetes > Kitasatosporales > Streptomycetaceae > Streptomyces > Streptomyces sp. NPDC059740. Next base: position 8,325 of record NZ_JBHWGP010000004.1, read on the forward strand.
GCCGTGCTGCACCTCGTTGCCGAGCAGCCGGCCACCGGCGGCCCGCCGCCGGCCGCCGGCCGCACCACGGGCGACGCCCCGGACGGCACCGGGGCGGAGGACGACGGTCTGGGCGCCTGGCGCTGGGGTGAGCGGGCGCGGAACTGGTCGGCGGGCGTCGCGGCCGTCCTGCTCGCCCTGTTCGCGGGCGGGTGCGCGGTGCTCTGGTACGGCCGGGGGCCCGCAGCGGTGGGCCTCGGCGTGCTCGCGGTGCCGGCCGTCGCCGTCGGCATCGGCGCTGCCCGGCTCGGCCACCGCCGACCCGGCGTGACGGCCATGGCGTTCGGCGGTGCCACGGGAGCGCTGGCCGCCTGGGAGAGCACCACGCACCTCCCGCTGCGGCTCGCCGCCGCGGCCGTGGTCCTCGCCCTGGTGGCGGCGCTGCTGGACCGGTGCACCGAGGCGGGCGCCGGGGGGCGTGCCGCCGCCGTCGCGCTGCTGGCGGCGGCCGGCCTCTGGGAGGTGTGCCTGGCCGTCACCAGCCCCGACCGGGCAGCTGTCCTGGCAGGCCTGGTGACGGCGCTCGGTCTCGGCCAGCTGCCCCGCCTGGCGCTGGTCACCGCCGGACTGACCGGGCTGGACGACCGCCGCTCCGCCGCCGCCCCGGTCAGCCGGCTGCGCGTGGCCACGGCCCTGGCAGCCACCCACCGCGGGCTGGCGCCCGCCACCGTGGTCGTGGCGGTCGCCACCGGCGCCGCCGGGTTCCTGGCCGCCCACGCCGGCGGACACGGCCCGGCCGGCGTGTGGGGTCCGCTGGGTGCCGCCTCGCTGTGCGTGGTCCTGTGGGCCCGGACCCGGGCCTACCCGCTGACCGTCGAGGTTCTCGCACTGGGCGGCGCGGCGACCGTGGTGGCGGTGCGCCTCGCGCTGGCCTGGGCCTCCTCGGGCGCTCCCGCGGGCGGCCTGGTCCTCCTGGCGGCGCTGGCCCTGCTGCCGCCCGTGCTCTGCGCGGTGGGCCTGCCGCCCGCCGTACGGCAGTGGTGGGCGCGGCTGGTGGACCTCCTGGAGATCGCCGGCCTCGCCGCGCTGGTGCTCGTCACCCTGGGCGCGCTCGGGGTGTACGAAGGTCTGGCACATCTCCTCTGAGAACCGGAACCTTTGAGAACCGGAACCTGGTGGACACCCCGGCACCGGAGCCGGAACCGAGCCCGGAAGGACGGTGCGGAATCATGGCGACGGAGTCAGCCGGGCCCCCTGGGGCTGCCGAGGTGGTCCGCGACGACCACGGAGACGGCCGCGGCGGGGAGCAGGAAACCGCAGCGACCGCGCGGAGCGTGGTGGCAGACGGCGCTTCGGCCTCGCAGGAGGACGGTGCGCAGCCCTCGGCTACGGCTGGGGCTTCGGTACCGGCTACGGCTTCGGCTGTGTCCGCAGCTCCGGCTGCGGCTGCGGCGGTGACGTCAGGTGGTGTGGAGAGTGCGGCGGGTGTGCACGGCGCGAAGGGTGCGGTGGATTCGGTGGGTTCGGTGGGGTCGGCGAGTTCCGGAGGTCCGGTGAGTTCCGGAGGTCCGGCGATCGGGGAGGACTTGGCAGTGGGGGCCGGCCCCCAGCAGGCGGACACCGACGCGTCCGGGGCGAGGCCGCCCGTCACGTTGGAGAAGCACCCACCGGAGCCGGAGCCGGCGGTCACGTTGGAGAAGCGCTCACCGGAGCCGGAGCCGGCGGTCACGTTGGAGAAGCGTGTGCCGTCGCCGTCCGGCTCCGTGGGTTCCCCGGGTGCAGCGGGTGCGTGGGACTCCTCGGACGCTGTGTCCTCTCCGGACGCGTCGGACGAGGAGGTCCCCGCGCCGGCGCCTGCGGTCACACTCGACAAGTCCACGCCCGGCTCCGCACCGGTCCCCGGGTCCGCCGGCACGGCCGCGGCCGAGGAGCCCGTCCCCGACTCCGCGCCCTCCGCCGAGGAGCCCGACCCGTGGGCCCGTCCGGCCTTTCCCGACCCGGGACGCGTCCTCGACCAGCCTTCCGGTCCCTCACCCGTCCCGCCGGCCTCGCCCGACTCGTCCGCTTCCTCTGCCTCTTCTGCCTCGTCCGCGTCCTCCGACTCGTCCGCGTCCTCCGACTCGTCCGTCTCGTCCGACTCGTACAGCTCGGCCGCGCAGCCGCCGCCGGAGGAGACCGTTCCCGTTGCGACGGGTGGCGCGCTGCCCGCGGAGGCTCCGGCCCCCCTCGCCCAGGCGCCCGAGCCGGGGCTGCCCTGGCGGGACGCTGAACCGGCGGGCGAGGCCGCACCGCTTCCCGGTCAGGGCGCGACCACGGAGACAGAGGTGGAAGCTGAGGCGGAGACGGAGACGGAGATGAACGGGGAGGCTGAGGCGGAGGCCGACGGCACGGTTCCGACCGCGGCCGTGCCGCGCGTCGAGGAGGCGTCTCCTTGGGGCGAGGGCGACACCTCTTCCTGGGACGGGGGAGACACCTCTCGCTGGGACGAGAGCCCTTCCGCCACCGCCGCCGGCGCTCGACCCGCGCCCGTCACAGGAGCGCCCGGCATGCCGTCCTCCCCGCCGCAGCCGTCCTCCCCCTCGGGAGCGCAGCAGGCGCCGTCCGTGCCGCAGCAGTCACCCCCCTCCTCCGCCACGCCAGGTGTTCCGCAGGCGCAGGGCGCGCCGCAGGTGCAGGGCGCTGAGCCGGCGCACGGTGCGGGGCAGACGCAGGGCGCGCCGTACTCGGCTGACCTGCGGCCCGGGCCTCCCGCGCAGAGTGCTCCGACGTCCACGCCGCCGGCGCAGAGCGCCCCACCGGCATCCGCCCCCCGTCCGGCCCCCGCCCCCCACCCGGCGCCGTCGTCGTCCCAGGGCGCTCCCTCGGCGCCTGTCCCGCCGCAGCAGGCCGCCCCGTTGCGCCGTATGTCGGTCCCGCTGGTCGGCTCGCCCACGCCCGTGTCGGTACCGGTGCTGGCCCCCGAACTCGTCGACGCCCGGCGGCCTCGGCACGGGGAGACCGCGGTGCGCCGGGCCGGGAGGGTGGTGCGCCGGCTGCTCGCCTCGTCGGCGGCCCAGGACACCGGGATCGCCGAACGGCTGGCGCAGTCCATCCAGCAGCCGGTGACGACCGGACGCCAGATCGCGGTCACCAGCATCCGCGGCGGCGCCGGCAAGACCACGCTCGCCGCGCTGCTCTCGCTGACCTACGCGCACTACCGCAGCGACCCGGTGCTGGCCCTGGAGGCGGACCCCGCGCTCGGCACCCTGCCGCACCGCCTCGGCACCCGCGAGGTGCGCTGGTCGACGTCCGACCTCGCCCGCATCGTCGACCCCGGCATGAGGATCACCGACCTCACCGGCTACCTCTCACCGTTCACCGGCGGCGGCTGGCTGCTGCCGGGCAGCCAGGGCTCGGTCGGCACGATGCTCGACCTGGAGACCTACCGGGTCGTGGTGACCTCGCTGCGCCGCTACTTCGCCGCCACCGTCGTGGACTGCGAGACGCTGCCCGCCGAGGTGGCGAGGACCGCGCTGGTCACCACCCAGGCCAGGGTGCTGGCCGTCCCCGCCACGCCCGAGGGGATCGCCTCGACCCGCTCGGTCCTGGAGTGGATGGGGGGCCTCCACAAGCGGCTGCTGCCGACCACGGTGGTGGTGCTGGTCCGCACCGCCCCCATCGCCGGTGTCGACGTCCGCAAGGCCACCGAGATGCTGGCGGCGGGCGGCGTCACCGTCCTGTCGCTGCCCTACGACCGTCACCTCGCCGCCGGTGGTGCCATCCGCACCGAGCTGCTGGGCGAACGGACCGCGCGCGCCGCCACCCGGATCGCCGCCGAGGTCATGGACCGTGCCGCCCGCCGTCAGGGAGGGCAGCAACAGGGCGCCGCCCCGGCCGCTCACCTACCGGCCGGCCGACCGCCCCTCGGCGACCCGTACGGCTCCCCCCACCCCGCGGACCACGGGTTCCCCCAGGCCCCTGCCGCCCCACCCGCACCCGGAGCCCAGTCCCCGGCCCCGGGCATCCACCCCGCTTCCCCGGGCAGCTCATCCGTCGGACTGCCACCGCAGGGCCCCGGCGCGTCGCTGTGGTAGCCGCTCCCCGCTGCCTGGCCGGACCCAAGAGGAGCCCCGGCCGGGCAGCGGGCCGCTAGGGGGCGAACGGGCCCCTGGGGAAGGCGGAGAAGCCTCACGGGGCCGGACACGCCTCCCGGGGCCGGACTCGCCTCCCGGGGCCGGAGGAGCCTCCCGGGGCCGGAAATGAGAAGAAACCGTCCGCCATGCGGGACGCGCGGCCCAGGGAGCGGACGGTCTGACATGGTTCGGCCAGGGAGTCGGGTGTCCCGCCGGACATCCGGTCGGCCGGCCGTCGCCCCGTCACCCACCCCGGGGGCTGCTTGGCCGAGTGAGGGCAGGGCCTAGACTCCGTCTTTACTGTGTCCGAACCGGGCCTCGGCCCGCACGCGCGCGAGCGGCCACCGGCGCCGGGCACAGACACCAGTCGGAGACCAGCAGGCAGGGAGCGAGGGGCGGACGTGACGGACGCGACCGTGCGCACCGTCGGTGCCGCGGACTACTACCAGAGCTACTCGGTCGTCGGACTGCTCGCCGTGGTCGGCGTGCTCTTCGTGGCGGTGGCCTTCGCCGCCGGGCGCCTCATGCGCCCCGTGGTCCCCACGTTCGAGAAACTGCTGACGTACGAGTGCGGGGTCGACCCCGTGGGTGGGGACTGGGCACACACCCAGGTCCGCTACTACGTCTACACGTTCCTCTACGTGATCTTCGCCGTCGACTCGGTGTTCCTCTTCCCGTGGGCGACGGTCTTCGCGGCCCCCGGGTTCGGGGGCGTCACGCTGGCGGAGATGTTCGTCTTCCTCGGTTTCCTCGCCGTCGGTCTGCTCTACGCATGGAAGAAGGGCGTCCTGGAATGGACGTGAGCCGCGCCACCGAGACCGGCACAGCCGCGGGCGGCCCGGAGTTCCTCCCGGAACCGCGCCGCCTGGGCACGCTGGCCCGCCTGGCCCCCGAACCGATGAAGGTGGTCCTGAACTGGGGCCGCCGGTACAGCCTGTGGGTCTTCAACTTCGGGCTGGCCTGCTGCGCCATCGAGTTCATCGCCGCCTCCATGGCCCGCCACGACTTCATGCGCCTCGGCGTGATCCCGTTCGCGCCCGGCCCCCGCCAGGCGGACCTGATGGTCGTGTCCGGGACCGTCACCGACAAGATGGCCCCCGCCGTCAAGCGGCTCTACGAGCAGATGCCCGAGCCGAAGTACGTCATCTCCTTCGGCGCCTGCTCCAACTGCGGCGGCCCCTACTGGGACAGCTACGCCGTCACCAAGGGCGTCGACCAGATCATCCCGGTCGACGTCTACGTGCCCGGTTGCCCGCCGCGTCCCGAGGCACTGCTCCAGGGCATCCTCAAGCTCCAGGAGAAGATCGCCCGCGAGTCGCTCGGTGAGCGGTACACCCAGGCGCCGCCCTCGACCGCCGCGCTGCGCAGCCCCCTGGTGGCGCCGCCGGAGCGGCCCGCCTCCGCCGAGTCGCCCGCTGCCGACCGGCCCGGTGCGGACAGGGAGGAAGACCGGTGAGCGGGGAGCAGGAGCAGCCGTCTGCGGATGCTGCGAAGGCTGGTGCGGGGGAGGAGGCCGCGGCGGCGCCGGTCGTCGGCTGGCTTCCGGCGCCGGCGGACGCGCTCTTCGGCGCGGGCGCCGTGGCGGAGGAGAGCTACGCACTCCTGACGGTCGACGTGCCGCGGGAGAACTGGACCGAGGCGCTCACTACGGCCCGGGACACGTTGGGGTGCACCTACTTCGACTGGCTGAGCGCGGTCGACGAGCCGGACACCGGCTTCCGGATCTGCGCCCACCTCGCCGACGTCTCGACGGCCGGTGGCGTGCGACGCCTCCTCGTCCGGACGACCGTGCCCCATGACGCGGCGACCCTTCCGACCGCCGTCGAGGTGTACCCGGGTGCCGCCTGGCACGAGCGGGAGACGCACGAGATGTTCGGCGTCGACTTCACCGACCACCCCTACCTGGCGCCCTTGCTGCTCCCCGAGGGGTTCGAGGGCCATCCGCTGCGCAAGGACTTCGTTCTCGCGGCCCGGGTGGCGAAGGCGTGGCCCGGCGCCAAGGAGCCGGGCGAGTCCGGAAGCGGCGGTCACGGCACGAAGCGACGCCAGATGCTGCCGCCGGGCGTGCCCGACCCCAACGAGTGGGGGCCGCTGAAGGGCCAACTGCCGCCCGCACCGGCGCGTCCGGCCCGCGGTGCCAGGGCGGGCGCGGCCCGCGCCGGCGGCGCCGGGGGCGGGGCTGAGGCGCGCGCGGCCGGTGACCGGCCGGTCCGCCGCAACCGCAGCGCGAGCGCGGGCTCTGCCAGCCAGCGCGGTGTGACCGGGACGCCGGAGACCACGGGTACCGAGGGCCCCGCAGCCACCACGGCGCCGGGCGCCACGCCGACGGACCGCACCGCACCGCCGTCGACAGCCGCCGGTGCCTCGGCTGCGGAGGCCGGCGTTCCGTCCCCGGCGCCGAACGATGCGGGTACCGACGCGCGTGCGGACGCGAGCTCCCGGGACGCGGCGCAGCCCGCGGCGGACGGTGCGGACCACGCCACCGACCGCCCTGAGGACCGCACCGAAGACCGCACCGGCGACCGCCCCGGCGACCGCGGGCCGGATGCCGGTGCGACGGCAGCCGGCGGCGCCGCCCGAGCCGAACGGCCGCTCCGTCCAGGCCGCCCTGCCCGTCCGGCGCCCCGCTCCTCGGACGCCCCCTGGCACCACGCACGACCCGCGTTCGACGAGCCCGGCGAGCGCGGGGAGACGGGGGCGACGGGGGAGACGGACGGGCCGCACCGCGACGAGGGTGGTGCGGAGCCGCAAGCCGAGCAGACTCCCGCGCGGGAACCGGTGGAGGCGCCCGAGCAGGAACCCGAGCGCACGCCCGAGCCGAAACCGGAACGGGAGTCGGAGCACGAGCCGGAACGGGCATCCGGGCCTGAGCCCGAGCAGGCATCCGGGCCTGAGCCGGAGCGGGCGTCGGGGCGCGAGCCGGAGCAGGCATCCGGGCCTGAGCCGGAGCGGGAGTCGGGGCGCGAGCCCGAGCAGGCGCCCGAGCCTGAGTCGGAGCTGGAGCCCGAGCAGGAGTCGGACCGGGGAAGGGGAGGTGGACGAGGTGAATGACGTCCTCGACGTCGTCGTACGGCTGGTCGCCGTCTTCGTCGGTTTCCTCGTCCTTCCGCTGGTGGTCGGGCAGACCGAGCACAAGGTCATGGCGCACATGCAGGGCCGGCTCGGCCCCATGTACGCCGGCGGGTTCCACGGCTGGGCGCAGCTCGTCGCCGACGGCGTGAAGTTCGCCCAGAAGGAAGACGTCGTGCCGGCCGGAGCCGACCGACGGATCTTCCAGCTGGCACCCGCGGTGGCGCTCCTGCCCTACCTGCTGGTCCTCGTCGCCGTACCGGTCGGGCCCGGCAACCAGGTCGGCCAGGCCCTGGACGCCGGACTCTTCTTCGTCCTGGCCGTCATGGGCGTCGGCGTCCTGGGCTCGCTCATGGCGGGGTGGGCGTCGGCCAACAAGTACTCCTTGCTCGGCGGCGTCAGGACCGCGGCCCAGCTGATGGCCTACGAGCTGCCGATGCTGCTCGCCGCGGCCTCGGTGGCCATGGCCGCCGGCACGCTCTCCCTGCCCGGCATCCTGGACGCCTTCCACTGGTGGTGGGTGCCGTGGCAGATCGTCGGCGGCCTGGTGTTCTTCACCGCCGGTCTCGCCGAACTGCAGCGGCCGCCCTTCGACATGCCCGTGGCGGACTCGGAGATCATCTTCGGCGCCTACACCGAGTACACCGGTCTGCGCTTCGCCCTCTTCCTGCTGTCGGAGTACGCCGGCATCGTCGTCCTCTCGGCCCTGACCAGCGTGCTCTTCCTGGGCGGCTGGCACGGGCCGTTCGGCGCCGACGGCATCGGCTGGCTGTGGACGCTGCTCAAGACGGCGGCCCTGGCCTTCGTCGTCATCTGGCTGCGGGTCAGCTACCCGCGGCTGCGTGAGGACCAGCTCCAGAAGTTCGCCTGGACGGTCCTCATCCCGCTCGCCCTCGCCCAGATCGCGCTCACCGGCGTGGTCAAGGTGGTGATCTCCTGATGGCCCCCGAGCCGAACCCCGGACGAAGCGGCGCGCACCCCGCCCGCCCCCACACCGGGCACACCCACCCGGACCGTGAGCAGGCCGGACCCGACACCGCGGGACACACCCCCGCCGGACACGACCACGTCGGTCACGACCACGTCGGTCACGTGCACGCGGGCCACGGCCAGGCGGCCGGGGGAGCGGGGAGCGGCGACGGCCGGAAGCGGTCGCGGTTCCCCGGCAGCGGGTTGGCCAAGGGCCTGGCCGTCACCCTGCGCACCATGACCCGGCGCACCGTGACGGAGCAGTACCCCGACGCCCAGCCGGAACTCGCGCCCCGCACGCGCGGCGTCATCGGGCTGTTCGAGGAGAACTGCACCGTCTGCATGCTCTGCGCGCGAGAGTGCCCCGACTGGTGCATCTACATCGACTCCCACAAGGAGACCGTCCCGGCGGCCACCCCCGGCGGCCGTGACCGCAGCCGGAACGTCCTGGACCGCTTCGCCATCGACTTCGCGCTCTGCATGTACTGCGGTATCTGCATCGAGGTCTGCCCCTTCGACGCCCTGTTCTGGTCACCGGAGTTCGAGTACGCCGAGACCGACATCCGCGACCTCACCCACGAACGCGACAAGCTCCGCGAGTGGATGTGGACGGTGCCCGAGCCGCCTGCGCTCGACCCCGCGGCCGAGGAGCCCAAGGAGATCGCAGCGGCCCGACGGGCAGCGGACAAGCTGGCGGTGCAGCGAGCCGTCGAGGACGCCACCGAGGCCCGCCTCGGAGCCGACCAGCAGGCCGCCACCGACCAGGCGACCGACCAGGCGACAGACCAGGCGGCGGACCGCCCCGCCCGCCCGGCGCCCAGCGCGACACCCGGCGCGATGCCCGGTCCGGACACCACCGAGCCGGACGGACCCAGGCCCCCCAAGCCGAACAGCCCCGAGGAGGAGGCGTGATCTCCGCTCTGCCGGACGGCGTCCTCGCGTCGGCCGACGGCCCCACCGGGGCCACAGCCATGGCTGCCGCGCTGCACGGAACCGGAGCGCCACACGGCTTCCTCTCGCCCAGCGGCGTCGAGATCGCGTTCGTCCTGTTCGGTCTGGTGACCCTCGGCGCCGCCCTCGTGACCGTCACCACCAAGCAGCTCGTCCACGCGGCGCTCTGGCTGGTGGTGGCCCTCAGCGGCATCGCCGTCGAGTACCTGCTGCTCACCGCCGAGTTCATCGCCTGGGTGCAGGTCCTGATCTACGTCGGTTCGGTCGTCGTCCTGCTGCTCTTCGGGCTGATGCTCACCCGTGCGCCCATTGGCCGGTCCCCCGACGCCGACTCCGGCAACCGGTGGATCGCGCTCGGCGTCGCCGTCCTCAGCGCCGTCGCCCTGGTGTGGGTGGTCGTCGACGCCTTCCGCACGACGTGGATCGACGTCGGCACCGTGCAGGGCTCGACCACCGTCACCGGCCGCAGCCTCTTCCAGCACTGGGTGCTGCCCTTCGAGGCGCTGTCCGTGCTGCTGCTGGCGGCACTCGTCGGTGCCGTGGTGCTCTCCCGCCGCAGGGAGACGCCCGCCGGACACGAGAAGGACGCCCGCTGATGCACCTCGCCTACCCCGCCGTCCTCGCCGTCCTGCTCTTCTGCGTCGGCGTCTACGGAGTGCTGGCCCGCCGCAACGCGATCCTCGTACTGATGTCCGTCGAGCTGATGCTCAACGCCGTCAACCTCAACCTGGTCGCCTTCGACGTCTGGCTCCGCGACACCCTCCACGCCGGACAGGCCCTCACCCTCTTCACCATCGCGATCGCCGCGGCGGAGATCGGCATCGGCCTCGCCGTCGTCCTGCTCGTCCACCGCAACCGCGGCACCGCCGACGTCGACCGTCTCCGTGACCTCCGCGAAGAGGACCCGCACGGCGATGCGAGGACCGAGCAGACCGACGCCGGCCCCGACGCCGTCGCCCAGGCAGCCCTGCTGAGCAGGTCCGCCCGCCGGACGGCCGCCGACGCCCACCGCCGCGACGCCGCCCACCCCCACGGCTCGCCAGACGACGACGCGGAGGCCACCGCGTGACCACCACGACCACCGCCGTTCTCGTCCCCCTCCTGCCGTTCCTCGGCGCCCTCCTCGGACTCGGCCTCGGACGTCGCGCCCCCGGCTTCGTGCGGCCCCTCGCCGTACTGCCGACGCTGGCGGCAGCCGCCCTCGCGGTCACCGTCGCCGTCCACACCGGAGGCGGAGCGCGGGCCGGACACACGCCGCTGGACGCCGCCACCCGGCTCACCCCCACCGGCTCCGTGCCGATCGACCTGGCCCTGCACGTCGACGGGTTCGCCGCACCCGTCGCCGTCCTCGTCGCCCTCGTCGCCACCTGCGTGCAGCTCTACTCGCTCGGCTACCTGCGGGACGACCCCCGCTACCCCTCCTACGCCGCGCTCGTCTCGCTGTTCACCTCCGCGATGCTGCTCGTCGTCTACTCCGGGGACCTCATCGTGCTGCTCGTCGGCTGGGAGGTCATGGGCATCTGCTCGTACTTCCTCGTCGGCCACTACTGGGAGACCGAAGCCGCCCGCACCGCCTCCCTCAAGGCGTTCCTCGTCACCAAGCTGGGTGACGTCCCCTTCCTCTTCGGACTGTTCGCCCTCGCCGCGGACACCGGGACGTTCCGCATCAGCGGCATCCTGCGGTCCGTCGCCGACCACGGCCTGGACCACCCCACCCTCGTCGCGCTGCTGCTGCTCGCCGGCGTCGCGGGCAAGTCCGCCCAGTTCCCGCTCCACACCTGGCTGCCCGACGCCATGGCCGGCCCCACCCCGGTGTCGGCGCTCATCCACGCCGCCACCATGGTCGCCGCCGGCGTCTACCTCATCGCCCGGCTCCTCCCCGTCTTCACCGCCTCCGCCGCCGCGCTCGTCGTCATGGCCGTGGTCGCCGCCCTCACCATGGTCGGCTCGGCGCTCGCGGCCCTCGCCCAGGACGACGTCAAACGCGTCCTGGCGTACTCCACCGTCGGCCAGCTCGGCTACATGACCGGCGCCCTCGCCGTCGGCGACCGCGGCGCCGCCGTCTTCCACCTCCTCACCCACGGCGCCTTCAAGGCGCTGCTCTTCCTCGGCGCCGGCGTCCTCATCCACGCCGCCGGCACCAACTCGCTGGCCGCCATGTCCCGCATGGAGGGCCTGGCCCGGCGCATCCCCGACGCCTACTGGACGATGACGGTCGCGCTCCTCGCCCTGGCCGCCATCCCCCCGTTCGCCGGCTTCTTCTCCAAGGAGGCTGTCCTCGGCGCCGCCGAGCACGCCGCCACCGGTGACGCCCACGGCATCCCCGGCGCCGCCGGCTGGACCGTCCTCCTCGCCGGCCTGCTCACCGCCCTCCTCACCGCGGGCTACGCCACCCGCCTCTGGCTCCTCGCCTTCCACGGCCGGGGCACCCCCGCCCCCGACCACGGCCGTCAGCCCCTGCTGATGAACATCGTGCTGTGGGTGCTGTTCGTGCCGACCCTGGCGCTCGGCCTGCTCACCCCCGCCCTGCCCGACTGGTTCGACGGCCGCTCCCTCACACCGACCCTCACCACCTCCGTCCTCGGTGTCGGCGTCGCCCTCGTCGGCGCCCTGATGACCTGGGGAGCCTGGCGGCACACCACCGCACTCGCCGCGCGCACCCCGCTCGGCGCGGTCGCCGCCGACCCCGACGCCGCCCCGGCCGTCTCCGAGGAGGAGGCCATCGCCAGCCACGCCCCCGCCTACGGCGACAACGCCGACGCCCCCGACCCGGCCGACCCCGGCCGGCTCCTCCTCGGCCCGCTGCACCGGCCCGCCGCCGTCGGCTTCCACCTCGACGCCGTGTACACCACCCTGTTCGTGCGGCCGGTGACCGCCGCCGCCCGCCTCGTCCGCCTCCTGGACCGCGAGGTCGTCGAGACCTACGTGGCCGGGGCGGCCCGCACCCCCCGCCTGCTGGGCTGGGCCGTGCGCAGGGCCCAGACCGGCAACGTGCAGACCTACCTCGGCGCGCTGGTCGCGGGCTCACTGGTCGTGGCCCTCGCCGCCGTCCTCGTCGCCACGGGCACGGGAGCCTGACCGATGAACCACACCGCACTCCAAGTGCTGCTCGCGGCGCTGATCGTCCTGCCTCTGCTCGGCGCCCTGCTGCCCGCCCCGCCCGGACTGCGCGGCAAGAGCCCCGAACAGGCGGTACTGCGCCACGGTGTGACCGTCACCGGTGTCGTCCTCGCCGTGGCCATCGCGCTGGCCTGCGGCTTCGACCACGGTCACGCGGCGCGCATGCAGGGTCAGACCGATATCGGCTGGATCCCCGCCCTCGGCATCCGTATCCACCTCGGCGTCGACGGCATCTCGCTCCCCCTCCTCGTCCTCACGGCGCTGCTGACGTTCCTGTGCGCCCTCTACAGCTACCTGCGCCCGCCGGGGGGCCCGTCCCCGAAGGCCTTCGTCGCGCTGCTGCTGCTCCTGGAGGCCGGCAGCCTGGCGACCTTCGCCGTCCTCGACCTGATGCTGTTCTTCCTGGCGTTCGAGACGGTTCTCATCCCGATGTACTTCCTCATCGCCCGCTGGGGTGGCGCGAACAGGGGACCGGCCGCCTGGAAGTTCATCCTCTACACACTGCTCGGTTCGGTCGTGATGCTGCTGGGCCTCCTCCTGATCGGCCTGCGGGCGGGCACGTTCGACATGGTGGCACTCGCCACTGACAACGGGCCGAACGCGCAGCTCAGCCACGGTGTCCAGCTCCTCGCCGTGCTCGCCGTCGGCATCGGACTCGCCGTCAAGTCGCCGCTGTGGCCGCTGCACGGCTGGCTGCCGGACGCCCACACCGCCGCCCCGACCGTCGGTTCGGTGCTGCTGGCCGGCGTGCTGCTGAAGATGGGCACCTACGGTTTCGTCCGCATCCTGCTGGCCGCCGCGCCCGAGGGCATGCACACCTTCGCCCCCTACCTGGCAGCCCTCGCCGTCGTCGGCATCATCTACGGCTCCCTGGCCTGCCTCTCCCTGGCCCGCCCGGGGGCGAAGGGCGACCTCAAGCGGCTCATCGCCTACAGCTCCGTCGGCCACATGGGCTTCGTCCTCCTCGGCATCGCGTCGATGACCCCCACCGGCGTCAACGGCGCGCTCTTCGCCAACATCGCCCACGGCCTCATCACCGGCCTGCTGTTCTTCCTCGTCGGCGCCCTGAAGGACCGGCACGGCACCGGCGACCTCGACCGGATCGCGGGCCGCTCCGGCGCCGCCCTCTACGGCCGCGCCCCCCGCCTCGGCGGCCTGCTCGCCTTCGGCGCCGTCGCCTCCCTCGGCCTCCCCGGCCTCGCCGGGTTCTGGGGCGAGATGCTGGCGATGTTCGGCGCGTTCCGCCCGGCCGCCGGCCTCAGCCGCCCCGCCTTCCTCGTCCTGATGGTGCTCGCGGGGATCGGCACCCTGCTGACCGCCGCCTACCTCCTGGTCGTCGTCCGCCGGGTCTGCATGGGCGCCCGTGAACAGGCCGAGACCGTCACCGTCGAACCGAGCCCCGCCGACGCCGCGACACCGGCCACCGCTGCCCCGGCGGCGCCCGCCCCGGCCGGCTCCGCCACGGCCACCGCCACCCCGGCGCCGACCCGCACCGCCGTCCCCGAGGCGGACCGGGCGCCGGGCGCGCTCCGGGACGTCACCGCCGCCGAGGCCGTGACCTGGACCCCGCTCGTCCTCCTGACCGTCCTGGCCGGACTCTGGCCCGCGGCCCTCCTCGGCCTCAGCGACCCGGCCGTGCAGCATCTCCTCGGAGGCGGCAGCTCATGACCCACCCGCAGTCCGTCGACTGGCTCGCCATCGCGCCCCCGACGCTCACCGCGCTCACCGCGCTGGCCGTCCTGGTCACCGACCTGTTCCTGCCCGAGCGCCGCAAGCCACTGCTCGGCGCGGTGACCCTCACCGGCCTCGCGCTGGCCCTCCTGTCCGAACTGCCCCTCCTGGACGGGGGACGCCGCACCTTCTGCCTCACCGCCCACCCCGGGGTCTGCGCGTACGCCGCCGACCACTTCGCGCTCGCCGTGCAGGTCCTCGTCCTCGGCGGCGCGCTGCTGACCGCGCTCCTGTCCATGCCCGCCCTGCGGGAGCAGCGCATGCCGGCGGGCGAGTACTGGTTCCTGCTGCTCTCCTCGGCCTGCGGCGCCGCCCTGCTGCCCGCCTCCCGCGACCTGGCGACGCTGGTCGTCGCCCTGGAGGTGGCCTCGCTGCCCGCCTTCGCGCTGGTGGGCCTGCGCCGCGAGGACCGGCGGTCCTCCGAGGCGGCGCTGAAGTTCTTCCTCTCCTCCGTCACCGCCACCGCCGTGATGCTGCTGGGCGTCAGCTTCGTCTACGCCACCACCGGCAGCCTCCATCTCACCGCGGTCGCCGACGCACTGACCCACACCGATCCCCGGCTCGCCACCCTCGCCAAGGCCGGGGTCGGCCTCACCCTGGTCGGCTTCGCCTTCAAGACCGCGGCTGTCCCCTTCCACTTCTGGGTGCCCGACACCTACGTGGGCGCACCGCTGCCCGTCGCCGCCTACCTCTCCGTGGTCGGCAAGGCCGTCGGCTTCTCCGGGCTCATCCTGGTGACGGTGAAGGCGTTCCCCGCCTACGCCGGAGTCTGGGGCCCCGTCCTCGCCGTCCTGGCCGCAGCGACCATGACGGCCGGGAACGTCGCGGCGCTGCGGCAGCGGCCCGACCGGGACCGCAGCGCGGTGCGGCTGCTCGCCTGGTCCTCGGTGTCCCAGGCCGGCTACCTGCTCGTCCCCGTCGCCGCCGCCGGATACGCGCACAGCGGCGCCCACGCCGTGGGCTCCACCGTGGCGTACGCGCTGATGTACGCGGCCGTCAACCTCGGCGCCTTCGCCGTCGCCGCCCTGCTCGCCCGGACCAGCCCGGGCAACCGCCTGGACGACTACCGGGGCCTGGTGGCCCGCCATCCGCTGGCCGCGGTTGCCCTCGGCTTCTTCCTGCTCTGCCTGGCCGGGCTGCCACCGGGCGTCATCGGCCTGTTCGCCAAGGTCACCGTCTTCTCCTCGGCGGTCGACGCGGGGCTGGGCTGGCTCGCCGTGGTCATGGCCGTCAACGTCGTGATCGGCCTCTACTACTACCTGAGGTGGACGGCCGCCCTCTTCCAGCGCCACCCCGAGGCAGCCGCCACCGACGAGTCCGGCACTGACGGCCCCGGCGCCCTCGCGGCCCCCGCCGGCCCTGCCGCCCCCACCCCGACCGGCGTCCCCCTCCCGCTGACGCTGGCCATCACCCTCGCCGCCCTGCTCGCGCTGGCCTTCTCCGGGGCCCCGCAGCTCGTCCTGCGGTTCGCCTCCGGAACGCTGCTCTGAGCCACCGCCGGTGAGCGCAGCGAGGTCCGCGCAGGTCGGTGCGGGGCGTGCCGGGTGGAACCGGAGGGACCGGTTCCACCACTCCCGGCCTGGGGAACCCGTGTCCGACGTCCGGCGTTGAAACTGGAGGAAGGGCCGGACGGCCACGGGTCACCACACCCGCCACGACCGGCCCGAAGACCGCAGACGCAGCGCCAGGGTTCCCCCGCGGCACGACTGGGAGGGCTTACCGTGCACCGCCGGCACAACGGGCTACGGACGGCCGTCCTCCTCGGAGGACTGTCCGCACTCATCATCGTCATCGGTTCGCTGTTCGGCCGTACCGGTCTGGTCGTCGCGGTGCTCGTCGCCCTCGCGACCAACGCCTACGCCTACTGGAACAGCGACAAGCTCGCCCTGCGGGCCATGCGCGCCCGGCCGGTGAGCGAGTTCGAGGCCCCCGAGCTCTACCGCATGGTGCGGGAGCTGTCCACGGCGGCCCGGGCGCCGATGCCCCGCCTCTACCTCTCCCCGACCCAGGCCCCCAACGCCTTCGCCACCGGCCGCAACCCCCGCAACGCCGCCGTGTGCTGCACCGACGGCATCCTGCAGCTGCTCACCCCCCGTGAGCTGCGCGGCGTCCTCGGTCACGAGCTCAGCCACGTCTACCACCGCGACATCCTCATCTCCTCGGTCGCCGGCGCACTCGCCTCCGTGGTGATGTTCCTGGTCAACTTCGCCTGGCTGATCCCGGTGGGACGCTCCGAGGACGACGAGGGGCCCGGCCTGGTGGGCATGCTCCTGGTGATGCTGCTGGGACCGCTGGCCGCCTCCCTCATCCAGCTGGCCGTCAGCCGCTCCCGCGAGTACCAGGCGGACGCCTCGGGAGCACAGCTCACCGGTGACCCCTTGGCTCTGGCCTCCGCACTGCGCAAACTGGAGACGGGGACCAGGCAGCTCCCGCTGCCCCCCGAACCGCGCATCGAGACGGCCAGCCACATGATGATCGCCAACCCGTTCCGAGCCGGCGACGGGATCTCCCGTTTCTTCTCCACCCACCCCCCCATGAGCGAGCGCATCGCCCGCCTGGAGGACATGGGAGGTCGACACCGATGAAAACCCTTCTCAACCTCGTCTGGCTCGTCCTCTCGGGTTTCTGGCTCTTCCTGGGCTACGTCCTCGCCGGTCTGGTGATGTGCGTGCTCATCGTCACCATCCCGTGGGGTCTGGCCGCGTTCCGTATCGGCGCCTACGCCCTGTGGCCGTTCGGCCGCACCACCGTCGACCGCCGTGACGCCGGAGCCGGCTCCCTGCTGGGCAACGCCATCTGGCTCGTCCTGGCCGGCTGGTGGCTCGCGCTGGGCCACATCCTCACCGGCATCGCCCTGTGCGTCACCGTCATCGGCATCCCGTTCGGGATCGCCAACTTCAAACTGGTCCCCGTCTCGCTGCTCCCGCTGGGCCGGGAGATCGTGCCGACCGACCGCCCCTTCGCCACTCGCTGACCCGTCTCGTTCAGGGCGGCCGGGGACCGCGCCGCACGGCCCGGGCGAGACCCGCAGCCGCAACACGCGAGACGCCGGGAGGCAGGCCCCACGGGGCCTGCCTCCCGGCGTCTCGCGTTCGCGCGCCCGGTCGGCCCGTGCCGCTCCCGCGCGGGAGCAGCCGGCCGGCTGGTCCTAGCGGTAGTTCACGAACTGCAGCGCGAAGTCCAGGTCCTTGCCCTTGAGCAGCTGCTGGACGGCCTGCAGGTCGTCGCGGCTCTTGGACGACACGCGCAGCTCGTCGCCCTGCACCTGCGCCTTCACGCCCTTGGGGCCCTCGTCGCGGATGATCTTCGCCACCTTCTTGGCGTTCTCCTGGGAGATGCCCTCCTGGAGGGAGGCGGAGATCCGGTACTCCTTGCCGGAGGCCTGCGGCTCCCCGGCCTCCAGCGCCTTCAGCGAGATGCCGCGCTTGACCAGCTTGGACTGGAAGATGTCCAGGACGGCCTTGACCCGCTCCTCGGCGTTGGCGCGCATCTCGATCTTCTCGCCGGACCACTCGATCGAGGCGCCGACGCCCTTGAAGTCGTAACGCTGGGAGATCTCCTTGGCGGCCTGGTTGAGGGCGTTGTCGACCTCCTGCCGCTCGACCTTCGAGACGATGTCGAAACTGGAGTCGGCCATCGTGAGTTGGCTCCTCGTTCGTAGATCCATCAGGAACGCGGCCCGTCACGAGCCGCCGGCACGCCCCGCCCGGGGGCGCCCTGACCCGCACCGGGTCCCCCGTAAGCCTAGTCACCCGGCCCGGCACGGTCCGCGAGGACCGCACACCACCACGGGACGCACGACCGGTCACCACGAGCGGACACCCGTCAAGCCGTAACCGGGTGGCGAAGCACCCCTCACCATCGGGTATGGTTTACACCGTTGCCAGGGAGCAGCCGCCGCGGCGGAGCTACCGGCAGCAATCCCAGGCGGTGTGCCCGAGCGGCCAAAGGGAGCAGACTGTAAATCTGCCGGCTCAGCCTTCCCAGGTTCGAATCCTGGCGCCGCCACAGGAGAACAAAGAGGCCCGTGACCTGCTTTCGCAGCAGGTCACGGGCCTCTTTGCTGTGTCGGCGGCGAGCGGCGTCCCGTCTCGCGCTGTCTCGCTACGGACCGTCCCCTCTCGCTCTCTGTGGACGGGGCGTGGACGGGATTCCGGGGCCCTACTCGCCCCGCTTGAGTCGCGCCGAGATCTTCGCGTTGGCCGCCTCGTCGCCGCCCGCGAGGAACTTCGCGTACACCCGGAACAGCACGGCGACGCTGTGGCCGGCGCGCTCTGCGACGAGCTGCGGTTCGACGCCGGAGCTGAGCCAGGTGGACACGGCTGCGTGGCGCAGGTCGTACGGGCGCTTAGCCAGGACGGACGTGCGCTCGGCGGCCGTCAGAGCGCGCGACCGGGCCTCTGCCCAGACCTCGCCGTAGCCGGTGTCCTGCACCAGACCGCCCCGGGCGGTCTGGAAGACGCGGCCGTCCGCGGCGGTGCCGTACGCGGTGAGGTGCCACCGGAGCAGGGCGACCAGCTCTGGCGGGATCGGGACCGTCCTGGTGGCTTTCCGCGGCCGGTGCTTCAGGCCGCGCTTCTCGTGCGCCTCACCGCTGTCCGTCCACGCCGTACCTGAGCGGGGCCGCGTCTCCCGGAGCGTGAGAGAGCCCCACCCACGCCGGGGGAGGTGGCAATCCGTACGGCGTAGCCCGATGGCTTCAGCCGGTCGGGTGGCGGCGTAGTACATGCACCCGAAGAAGGCGACGAGCCGACGGCCCCGGGGGCTCTGCTCTCGCACGGCGGCGAGGAGCTTCGCCGCCTGCGTCGGGTTGGGCACGCACGCCGGGTCTACCTCTTCGGCCACCTGCTCCGGGGCTTTCCACTTGATGCGGTCGAGTGGGTTGTCGTGGAGCAGGTCCGCCTCCACCGCGTACTCAACCGAGTTGTAGAAGATCGCTCGCTTCCGGCTGATGGTCCCCGCGGCGGCGGTCTCACCGTCCAGGCGTTTGGCGAGCGCGTTGAGGGCGGCGCGGATGCGGATGCGCTCGGAGAGGGCCGAGGTCGCGAGCGACTTCCGTTCCACCCACGCGAGCGTCTTAGCCACCTCCGGGGGCGGCTCCTCGTTCCATCGGTTCTTGTTGAAGCCCCAGCTGTAGAGCGCACGGCGGAGTTCCCGGGCGTCCGGCATGCCCGCGGTGTCCTTTACGAACGTCGGGGTGACGCTCGCCATGGCTTCCGCCAGTGTCCGCCGGGTGTTGCCGGGGGAGGCGTCCCACTTCATGGCGATGTAGTTGCGGGCGTGCTCGTACCAGGTGATGTCGCGCTGCTTCTCCACCAAGGACTTCGGGAGGCCGCTCTCGACGTCGAACGGCTCGCCCTTGCTGGCGGCGAGAAGGAGTTGGGCCCGGCGAGCTTCCGCCAGGCCCAACGTCAGGAAGGATTCGGAGTGCGGCCGGATGCCCACCTTCCAGCGGAGCTGGTACGGCTTCCGGTATTCGCGCTTCCTGATCTTCCAGACCTTGACCGTGTAGCTCCACTCCGTCACGCGGCCTCCAGTTCGTCCTTGAAGGCTTCCAGAGCACTCCGGCGCACGCAGATGCGGCCGGACGGGGTGCGCCGCGCCTCGGGGCCGTAGCCGCGGTTCCGCCAGCGATACCAGGTGGCGCGGCTGATGCCGATCTCTTCGAGTACGTCGGTCAGAGGCAGGAGTTCATCCTTCGGTCGGCGGGCGTGCCGGGTGGGCGTGCTCATGCGGTCTCCCTCATGGCAGGGCTGACGAAGTTGGAGTGACATTGCTCTGAGTCGTGGGGGGGGGGGGGGGGGGGGGGGCGGGGGGGTGGGGTGGGTTGGGGGGGTGTGAGGATCAGATTGTGTTTTGGATAATATGTTTTGTGGGTTGAGT
>NZ_JBHWGP010000004.1:28148-85846 GCF_042733155.1 Streptomyces sp. NPDC059740
ACTCAGAGCCGTTCGGAAGGGGCTTGAGTCGCGATGAGTCACGACTCAGGCAGATGTGGAGCCAACTGGTTGAGGGCGACGCCGTGGTAGGTGGCGACCTGTCGGCCGTAGGCGTCGCGGGGGCGGGTGCGGTTGAGCTGGGGGATGACGGAGAGGAGGTTGCGGCCGAAGACCTGCTTGGTGCCGGGCTTCACGCCGTTGTCCTCGGCCCACTCGCGCCAGACCTCCCACAGGGTGTCCACGGGAACCGAGCAGGCGGGCCCGGTGGTGCAGCGTTCGCGGACGAACGCGGACGTGGGGGAGGCGGTGTCGCGCATGGTGGTGATCGCGTCACGGCTGGATGCGGGTTCGGTGATGCGGCGGGTGCGCTGGATGCGGGCGAGACCGTCAAGGGCCCAGTTGAGGATGCCGGGCATCTCGTCGGTCAGGCGGTCGGTGAGGGTGGGGTCTTCCTTGCCGAGCCAGGACACCCGCATGCTGAGCAGGACGAACCGGTTGGCGATGACCCCGGACGAGTCGCCGAAGTGCGGCAGCTCGTTGGACAGGATCATCAGCCGGGAGGGCAGTTTGCCGGTCCACTGCTCGCGGTACTTGCGGTCCACGTCGATGGTGTCGTCACCGGAGATGGTCAGCAGGCGCTCCACGACCTGGGTGTTGTCGTTGCCGGCCAGGCGGGCGTCGGAGATGACCGCCAGGGACTTGCCGACCAGGGTGGAGAGCCCGAAGTTCGTGCCCAGGCCGGCCAGGGTCGGCCCGGCCAGGTTCTCTTTGCCCACCAGGGCCTTGAGCACCCGGGCAATGGTGCCCTTGCCGGAGCGGGAGGGCCCCACGATGAGCAGGATCTTCTGGAGGTCGGTGCGGCCGGAGAGGACGTAGCCGAACCACTCCTGGAGTGCGGTGATGGCGTCGGGGTCGTCGGGCCAGATCTGGGACAGGAAGTGTTCCCAGGTCGGTGCGGTGGCGGTGGGGTCGTAGGCGAAGGGGACGGAGACGAGGTTGAAGAAGCCGGGGGTGTGCGGCAGGAGCGCGCGGTCGCCGATCCTGAGGAGGCCGTTTTCGCACGCCACGATCGGCCCCCCGTCGTCGCTGCCGTCGAGCCACGCGGGGGCGTCGGTGTCGGTCGGCAGCAGGGTGATGGCGCCCAGGGCGTCGAGGAGGTTGCTGATCTTCTGTTTGGTGGGGGCCCAGTCCCGCTCTTCGGTCTCCCCGTCCTTGCCGGGCACCTCATAGACGGCGTGCTCCAAGCGCTCGTACATGTGGGCACGGATCTGGGCGTCGTCCACCTCGCGCCAGCAGGAGCCGTTCCAGCGCATCCAGGAAGCGCGCCAGCGCCGGTAGATGAGCTGTCCGTCCTGGGTTTGCCAGTCGGGCAGCAGGCGGCGGGCGACGGCCATCGGGTTGGTGGGTGCCGGCAGCATCTCGCCGTGCTTCTCGGGGGTGCTCACGCGGCGGCCCTCCTTTCGACGGCTGGCGTGGTGTGTTGGTGGGGGCAGTGGCCGACGGCGACGCGGGTGGTGAGGTCGGCGACGGCACGCCGGCCGCGGGCGCGTTCGTGGTGGCCGCAGGCACAGAGCCAGTCGGCTGCGGGGAACTGTCCGCGGTCCAGGCCGCGCACGGTCAGCCCGGGCGTGATGCCGGCCACGGTGGGCGTGTGCGGGTTCGGGCGTAGAGCTGAAAGGACGCCTTCGGCGACGACCCTTCGGCCGCCCACGCTGGCCCGGGGCGGGCCCTGTTCGGCGTCCTGCGGGCCGTGGCCGGGGTAGGGGCGGGTGGTCATGCTGCCTCCCGTCCGAGGGCTTCACGGAAGCCGCGGGCGACCGCCCGGGCTGCGTAGGGCTCCGGGACGCCAACGGCCACGGCCGCGGCGGTGATCTGGTGGCCGATGGTGGGCAGGTCGCAGGGTCCGGGGCAGGCATGGTGCTGGGCGGCCAGGAATCGGGCCACGCCGAACGCCTGCGATCCCGCCCCCTGCTCGACGCACGCCCGGATCTTCGCCAGGCCGCGGTCGAGTCCGGCCCGGACGTAGGTGGTGGTGTGGCGGCAGCCCGTGGCCACCTTCCGGTCCCACTCGCGTCCGGGGAGGGAAGAGGCCACCGGCGCGCGGGGCGGGGTGGCTTCTTCCCTGGTCACGAGCGCGCGGACGGCGTCGGGCAGGGGCGCGAGGGTGCCGTGGCCGGGGCCGAGGTAGCGGGCGTAGGCCATGAGCGACTTGATGTCCGTGCCGGGCCGCACGCGGTTGGAGGAGCGGGTGGTGCCGCGGTAGATCCAGTGCTCCCCGCGGGTGGAGGCCACGGTGCGGGTCGGGGGCAGAATGGCGCGGGCCCAGGTGACAGCGGCCGGGTTGTCGAGGTCGACGACGGTCAGGCCGGCACCGCCGGGGTGGTAGGCCACCGTCGCGGCCCGTTCCCACGCCGCGACCCAGGCCGGGGAGGTGATGAGGTCGGGGTCGGTGGTGGCGGCGGCCCAGCCGTGGCAGGGGCGGGGGCACTGGCAGGGTCCGGCGTCCAGCATGTTCGGCCGGCCGCCGCACGCCAGGGCGGCGCAGGCCCGGCAGTTGCGGAAAGGCCGCTTGCCTCGGGAGAGGGGCAGTGCGGGAAGCCCGGTCGCGGCCAGGTCGAGGGCGGCGCGCAGCGGGTCGAGGCCGGTTGCTCGCCGGGTGGGGGTGGGTTGGGTCATGCTGGGGTGACCTCCTGGTCAGGTATGGGCGGGGAGGCCGGGGCGACCGCGCATCTTTGGCGAGAGCGGGCGGTCGCCCCGGGCGTACCTACTGGGTGCGGTGCTGGGTGCGGGGTTCGAGCAGGGCGAAGTGGAGGGCGTTCTCGGCCTGCTCGCCGTAGGCGTAGGCGGCGTCCGGCAGTCCGCCGGCCACGTCGAGGGCGTCGTGGAAGAGGCCGGCGTCGTGGTCGGAGAGTTCGGGCTGGTCGCTGAGGTCGTCGGCGAAGTCGCCTGCCTCGTCGCAGCGCAGCATGCGCTGCCGGGCGCTCTCCAGACGCCCGTGGCCGACCCAGCGCTCCAGCCGGGGCATGGCGGGCGGAATGGGGCACAGCTCGTGGGGGATGACGTCGTATCCGTCGGCGGTGCGCTGGATGGCGACGTGAGGCGGCTGGTCGCCGTCCAGGACGCGGAGGAGGGCCCAGGTGGTGCCGTAGGCGTAGCTGTGGGCGGTCCGGCTGTACAGGGTCCGCAGGCGGTCGCGCTGTCCAGCGAGGACGTCGCCGATGGCGAACAGGGCGTGGTCGTGCGGCCGGTACGGCAGGGTGCTGGACGGCTCGCCGGTGAGGGTGACCGCGCCGTCGATGGGGCGGAGGCGTTCCAGGGCGTACTGGTCGCACGCGATGAGCGCCGAGCGGTAGGCGCGCTGTGCTTCACGGGCGGCAGCACCGAGGGCGTAGACGCTGTCGGTCAGCGTCTCGAACCAGGGAAGGGTACGGGTGGTCACGGGGCTCCTTCAGGGGTGGGGGATGGCGTTGGTGACGGCGTCGATGAGGTCGGTGATGGTGTGGTGGGCGTCGGTGTCCGCGAGGTAGAAGCCGAAGAGGACGGCGACGACGGCGGCGCCGATGCCCAGGGCTTTGAAGCGCAGGAGCAGGAGCAGGAGGACGCCGAAGAGGAGGACGAGGGAGAGGGTCACTGCCACGGCAGGGTCTCCTCGTGGGTGGGGGTGGGGCGGGTGCCGGCGGTGTGGAGGCGGCGGGCGTGGTTGGTCAGGCGCCGGCCGATGCGCAGGCGGTAGCGCTTGCCGCGGCAGCGGCGGCAGAGCTTGACCTGCTCGCGTCGCA
Source organism: Streptomyces sp. NPDC059740 (assembly GCF_042733155.1). NCBI lineage: Bacteria > Bacillati > Actinomycetota > Actinomycetes > Kitasatosporales > Streptomycetaceae > Streptomyces > Streptomyces sp. NPDC059740. The sequence goes on from NZ_JBHWGP010000004.1 coordinate 31,928, forward strand.
GGATGCTGCGGGTGGTGCGTATGCCGGTGCCGGAGCAGCGGCGGCACAGGGCGAAGGGCCGCGCGGCACACAACAGTGCGTAACCGGCGGCGGCCAGGAGGATGAGGAGGGTGCTAGCGGTGAGCACAGGGTCCCTTCCCTTGCGTCAGGGCGGTTTTCGGGTGTTGTCGCAGGTGGGCCGCTAGGTACTAGTTGGCTGGTCAACGCCCCTGCGGGGTGCTAGCAGGGGTGCTAGACCTAGCAGCGTGGGGTGCTAGGTCTAGCGGCTCTGCTGGGGTCAGGCGGCGGCCCGATCGGCGTTACGCCGTGTGATGGCGGCGGTGATGTCGGCGCGGACGACGCCGCGTCGGTTCTTGCCCTCGCCGTCGTCGGTGGTGCCCCACACCTGGCCCGTCTTGATGCCCCAGGGCTTCAGGGCGGCGGTGACGTTCTCGCCCTTCCACCCGCCGTAGACCTCGGGGCGCAGGGCGGTCAGGCGGGTGGCGATGCGCTCGCACCACACGGACTTCTCGGTCGCGGCGATGACGTCGAGGACGTCGGCGAGGATGTCGGCCCCGTCGGCCTTCTCGGGGCCCGCTCCGATGGCGTGGCCGGTGACGTTGCCGTAGTCCTCGCGCATCTTCCGGGCCCGGGCGACGACCTGTTCGGCGGCCACGGCGTCCACGAACGCGGAGGCGACGATGCGGGGGTCGTCCCCTTCGCCGGCCATCCAGCAGATGCCGCGGTCGGAGCGGGAGAACATGGTGGCGCGGTAGCCGGCCTTGTACATCGAGGTGCCCAGCACCATGTCGTTGGCGGGCTGCCCCATGACCTTCAGGCAGAAGCGCAGCACCGCGTTGGCGCTGATGCCGGTGGGCAGGGACTTCGCGTCCGGGCGCTGGGTGCCGAAGAGGGTGACGATGCCCAGCGCGGGGCCGCGCTTGACGAGGTCGGTGCAGATTGCCTCGATCTCCTTGCCGTGCTCCTCGTGCTCGAAGGGCACCTGGCACTCATCGAACCCGGCGACGATCGGATGGAGTCCCAGCGTCTTGTCGGAGGCGAGTTCGGCGGTGACCTTCGACTCCGGGCAGCGTGAGCGCGGCAGGCCCTTGATGACCTTCGCCCGGCGCCGCAGCTCCTCCTTCAGCTCCCGCAGCGCGGCCAGAACGTACTCGATGTCCTCGCTCTCCTCACCGGCCCGGTAGCGGTGGCAGACCGGTTCCAGGGCCCCGAAGTCGCCGGTGCCCTTGAAGTCGAAAGCGTGCACCTCAGCGCGGGGGTCGAGCGCGGCGATGAGCAGGAAGAGCCGCATGAGGAACGTCTTGCCCATGCGCGGGATGGAGCCGACGACAACGGAAGCGAACATCAGCGTGACGGCGACGTCGCGCATGCGCTGGTCGTTGCCGAAGACGACCGGGCGGAACAGGTCGACCTGCCCGGATTTCAGCAGCGGCCAGGCCGGCTTCGTCGTCTCGTTCATCGGCTTGTCCCCCACCCACAGCACCAGCCGACCCTCGTGCTCACTCGGGTCGGGGGCCGGCCAGACGCACCCGACCTTGCGGCGCAGGCCGGAGGCCAGGGGCTTGCGGGCCTCCATGATGTCTTCCGGCGTCACGCCGAACGGGAGGTCGAGGTCGGCGCGGTAACCGGGGCCGTCGCGGGTGATCTCGCTGGTGAAGCGCAGGCCGTTCATGTCCCCGCCCTTCTTGATGGCGGCGGAGATCTTGGCGTTGCCGATCGAGTCCAGCCCGCGCAGCACGATCGACCCGGTGAGCTTTTGCACCTCGGTCTTCAGCACGGCCGGGCCGATGACGGGGGCATCCTTCTGCTGCCCGCCCATGCCCAGTAGAAGGACGCCACCGGCTGCGAACGCGTACAGCAGGCCCGGGGCCAGGACGTAGAGCCACAGGGCGAAGCCTGTGCCGAAGACAGCCGCGACCAGCGTCACCAGTCCCCGCAGCCGCACGCGGCCGGCGCGCAGGCGGGCCAGGCGCATGTACTCCTCGACGTCCTCGTTGCGCACGGCGTGGTCGCGCAGCGGGGCAGCCTCCCGGTCCCACACCCACCGCCCCGTAGCGGCGATGAAGCGGCAGGCCCCGCGAGGCGCCATGGAGGCCAGGCGGGCGGCGTAGACGGGGGTGCGCACGCCGTGGAAGAGGGCCGCGTACCCGGCGTTGGCACCGGCGTGGCGGACGGTGGCCAGGAAGTCGCGGCGGTTGGTCAGCCACCCGGCAAGCACCGGCTTGCGGCGCTCGGTGCGGACCTTGGGGTCGGGCAGGTTCGGGTTGTCGACCGCGACCGGCGCCGCGGGCGCCTCGTCGGCGTCGCGCTCGTCGGTGGGCGGGTTGGGGACCGGTCGCAGGCGGGCCGGCTCGGTGTCAGTCATGCTGGTCTCTCCTGCACGTCTCGAAGTGGGCGGTGCGGGCCCGGACCGGCCGGCTTCCTTGGCCGGGGTGCGGCCGGTCCGGGGCGAAGTCAGGCGGCGCGGGTGGCCTTTTCAGCGCGTGCGCGGGCGGCGGCGAGGATGCGGTCCATGGCGCGTTCCAGGTCAGAGCAGTCGACCTGCTCACCGGCGACGGAGCGCTTGGCCATTCGGCCGACGAGGACGGCGATACGGGCCTTCTCGGCGGCGGTCAGGGGCGGGGTGTGCTGGGCCACGGGTGCCTTTCCGGGCCGGGGCTGTCCCGGCTCCCTGCAACCCCGCGACGTGCAGCGTCACGGGGTCACAGGCAACCGGTCAGCCCCGCCGGCGGCGGGAGCGGGTGAGCGTCTTGGCGGCGGCCTCCCCGTCGGGCCCGCCGACCGAGCGCACCACGTGGTGGACGGCCCAAGCGATGCTCACGACGATGAGGGCGATCACGGCCAGGGAGATGGTCACGGTGGTGAGGGCGGCGACCAGCAGCGGACCGAAGTACACCCCGGCGGCCACCGCCCCGGCCCCGACACCGGAGCCGAGGGCGACGCGCTGCACGGTCCGGTCCGGCGGCGCCTGGTGGATGTGCTGGACGACGACCGGGCCCTGCTCGCCCGGGTAGGCGGGCGGCAGGGGTTCGGGCCGGTAGACGGGTGCCTGCGTGGTCGGCGGTATGGGAGTCGGGAGGCGGGTGTTGTCGAACTGGTAGCGGCGAGGCGTGGTCATGACGTCCTCTCGTGGCAGTCACAGAAGCAACCGGCGGTGGTCGGGTTGGTCCGGTCCTGGGCACCGCCCCGGCCCGGGTGGGTCGGGGCGGCACGCGGGGCCGTCAGCCGCGGCGGGGGTAGGTGTGGCCGTCGGGCGGATACGGGAAGCCGTGCGCGGACCTCACGCAGCCCGTGAGGATCACGTCCTCAAAGTCGTCGCGGGTGTCGGGGTCGGGCCGGTCCTCCAGGGCCTCCAGGAGCCGCACGGTCCGGTCGAAGTCGTCGTCTCGTGTCTCGCGGCGGCGGAACACGGGGTCACCTCCCCGTCTTCTGCAGCTCGTGGGTGTGGCACAGGACGGGGCCGATCAGCCAGCCGACGGCGCGGACCGTCCAGCGGCCCTCGGTCAGGGGGCCGGGCGGGACCTCGTCGACGATCCGGCCGGTGCGGCCGGCCGCACGCGGGTCGTCCTGGCAGGAGGTGATGAGCACCTCGTCGTTGGCGTTGAACATGCGGTCTCCTCAGAGGGCGGCGTTGACGGTGTGGCGGGCGGTCTCGGCGGCGGCGACCTTCGCTGCGGAGTGGAAGCGCGGGGTGTCGCCCTTGCGCCGACGGGGCGGGACGGGCTTCTTCCGCAGGCCCTTCTTCGCCTTGTCGTCGGCAGGGGGGACTTGGGTCGCGACCTGCGGCTTTTCCCGCCGCAGCGGCACGACGTTCCCGGCGTCGGGAAGCACCCATTGGCGGCTGGGGAGCCCTGCGCGGATACGTCGGGCGATGGCTTCGGCGTCGAAGGTGCGCGCCTCAGCCAGCCGTGTGGATGCGGCCCCTGCGCGGCGTTCCAGGCGGGCGGTCAGGCCCGGTTCGGGGGCGCCGTGGACGACCTCCCACGCACGCGTCCACGCCTGCTCGGCGCTCAGCGAGCCGTAGGGGGCAGCGGAGACCAGACGACGCGCGACCCGCGCGACCGCGCGGTGGTGGCGGCGGCGCCGGGCGGTGTGCCGGCGGCGGTCCCGGGCATCTTCGTCGTGGGCGGCCAGGGTGGTCACCCACTGCCGGATCTCGAAGACCAGCGGGCCCAGCACCGTCACCGCGGCCAGCCCCCACCCGGCCGCGTGCGCACTGGACGCCGACAGGCCGTGCGGGCCGTCGGCCAGGGAGAGGCCGTAGCCGTAGTTGATGGACGCGGCGAAGGCGGCGCACGCGGCGACCAGGGCCCGCAGCAACCACCGCACCCAGGCGGGAGCCTGGCGGGCGTCAGCGAAGGCGACACCGGCGGCCATCACCCACGCCGCCCCCTCCAACGCCAGCGGGAGGGGCAGCAGGATGGGGGAGATGGCCACGAAGTGCATGACCTGCGCGGGCAGGGACGCCAGGCCGGAGGTGGTGACCAGGGCGAGGGTGCCGTTGCGGTAGATCCGCTCCGGCGTCAACGCCTGAGCGCGCCGCTCGGCCCGCTCCGCCCGCCGCTGCTGCTTCGCCTCCCGCTCCGCAGCACGGTCGGCCCGCTCCTGGTCCCGCAGGCGGGCGCGGCGTTCGTCGGCGGCGCGCTGCCGCTCCGCGCGCCGCTCCTCGGCCGCCGCGGCGTCCTGACGCCGCTGCTCGGCCTCAGCGGCGCGGTCGGCCCGCAGTTCCTGACGGTAGGTACTCACGACTGCCTCCGCATCTGCTGGGTGTGCAGCAGCCACCCGGCGAACTGGGTGACGGCGCCGATGAGGAGCAGGGCCCGCCAGACGGCCCCGTCGCTCAGCAGGCGCAGGCCGGTGCCCAGCAGCAGGAGCAGGGAGCCGACCACGATCAGCAGCAGCGCGGGCCCCGAGGGGATTGGGGTGTGGTTCATGCCGCCTCCCCCGCGCCACCCGGGTGGTTGACCAGCCTGCGGCGGGAGGCCTGCTCCCCGGGGAGTCCGGTGAGTGTGGCGATCTCGGCGCCGGTGAGGCGGCCCTGGGCGGTCATCGCGCGGGCCACGGTGGAGATCTGCGGCCACAGGCGGACGACCTTGCGGCGGGCCATGCCCTGGGCCTGTCCCCAGGACTTGCCGCCGTCGGGGACGTGGTCGCGTCCCAGGCGGTAGCCCGCACTGGCCAGCAGGTCGACGGCTTGTTCGCGGTCGTGGTCGGAGGCGCAGGCGGCGGCCCGCTCCGGCGTCCACAGTCCGTGCGTCATGAGGTAGTGGCAGTGGGCGATCTCCCCGGCGGCGGCCTGGGCGGCGATGTGCCAGGGAGAGACCTCGGCGCCGTCCGGGACTCCCCACTGGGTGTTGCCCGTGACGAACCAGTCGTCGCCCTCGGTCCAGGCGGTGACCTCGCTGTGGAGGACGTGCATGCCGTAGCTCATCAGCAGCACCGTGTGGCCGGCTTCGTGGAAGGCCAGGCCCATCCGGGCCTGCTCGTAGGCGAGCGGCATGCGCAGTACGGCCCGCGGGCGGCCGGTGTGGTCGGCCAGGTACTCCGGGGAGGGCGTATCGGTCCTCATGCGGCGCCCCCCGACTGGGCAGCGGTGCGGGTGGCCAGGTCGCGGCGCTCGGCCAGCACCCGGCGGCGGGCCCGGCGCAGGCGCCGGGCGTCGACCTCATTCGGGACGCGGTCCAGGGCGGTGATCTGGGCGTCGAGCAGGTCGACCTCGGCGAGGATGAGCGGCAGCTCCACCTCGATCGCGTCGAGCTGAGCGGCGGTGGGCTCCTCGTCGGCCGGGGCGACCGTAACGGAGCGGAGGTGGGTGGCGATGGTCTTCATTGGGTCCCCTTCAGCGAGGAACGGCCCAACAAGCAACCCCCGGTGCTAGATCCACCGGGGGTTGCGCCGTTCCGGAAACGGTTCAGGTCAGAACAGGTAGGGCTGCGGCCGGTGCCCCGGGCACAATGCGATCCGGCGCCGGGACGGCTGGACGAGGGCTGAATACCGGGTCAGGCGGGCGTGATGTCGCGGGCGCTGACGATGTGGTCGCGTGTGATGTGGCCGCTGTCCATGGCGATACGGACGTCACCGCAGCTGAGGTGCTCAAGGACGGTGACCCGTCGGCCGTCCTTGAGGCGGTACTGGTCGGTCTGTGCGGTGGGAGTGGTCGCGGCCTTGCGCTTGGTCTTGCCGAACATGGCGGGGTCCTCTCACGGATGCAACGGCTGAGCAGCGGCCCCGGGATGCACCCCGGGGCCGTGGCCGTTGTTGCGAACAGCTCAGATCAGGTGCAGGTCGGGCCCGGCGTTTGGAGCGTCGGGCCCGTGTGTTCGTGTGTGTGGTCAGTGCTTGGGCTGCTTGAAGCCGTGGGCCTTCAGCCGGCGGATGTCGTTGAGGGTGTCCAGTTCTCGGTCGACGGCCTGGCGCATGTAGTCGGCCTTGACCTGGTTACCGGCGGCCTGGGCGTCATTGGCCTTCGCCTGTGCCTGGGAGGCGACGGTGCGGGCGTTGTCCTCGCTGATCGGGGTGCTGCCCCTGTAGTGGTCGCGCGGCCAGATGCCCATGTCAGGACTCCGTTCGGTGGTCAGTGCAGGAGGGGGCGGGGTGGCTCACTTGCGGAAGTCGCGGGAGATGCCGCCGTGGTGGTCGCCCTCGATGACGGTCATGCCCTTGCCGGTGAAGGTGCGGCGGCCGGTGTCCTGGCGGCCCGAGGTGGTGTCGCCGTCGTGGATGTCGCCGTTCAGGGCGATGGGTCCCTGGGAGTCGGAGATGACGGTCCCGATGTCGCCGCTGTAGTTGCCGGTGACGGTGATGCGCTTGCCCATGTCTGTCTGCTCCTTGGGTGAGGCGGCCCGGTAGTGGCCGCAGTGCCCCGGGCCGGAGTCGATCCGGCGCCCTCGCGGCTGGTCGCCGGGGCGGAAGCACAGGTGAGGTTCGAAGGTCAGGCGGCCAGCGCGGTGGCGGCCTCAGTGACCAGGCGGTCGGCGGCGACCAGGGCGGCGTCGCGCTGGTCGGCCAGAGCACGGGCGGTCTCAGCGCGGCGCATGTCGTAGGTGGCCTGCGCCGCGGCCTGCGCAGTGGCGGCCAGGGCCGGAATGAGGAGGGTCACGGTCAGCAGCGGCGCGGTCAGTGCCGAACGCGTCTCGTGACTGGCGGCCCGGGCCGCGGTGTAGGCGTCGCTGGGGCCGTTCAGGGCCAGGTCTTCGCGCACCCACATCGCCCGGCGGTGATCGGCCAGAGCGGAGACCAGGGCGGTGACGGCGGCGAGCTGTTCGCTCCGACGGGTCTCGGCGCGAGCTTCGGCCCGCTCAGCGCGGGCGGCGCGGTGCTGGAGTAAGTAGGAGAGGGCGGCGCCGGCGAGAGTGCCGATCACAGCGATGATGCTGCTGAGCATGACGATGGTCCTTTCGGAAGGCGGGTCAGATCCGGTGCTCCGGCTCCCCGCGCTCCCGTCCGTACGGCGCCGGTCGAAGCCGGGCCGGACGGGCGGGAGAGGCAGCCGGCCGCCGCCAGGCCGGAAGCGTGTTGGGCGGCGGATGACACAGGCGGGCGTCGTCACGCGTACCGGTCCGGTACGGGCAACGCCCCGATATGGCGTCGGTGCACGTCTCCTCCTGACGAAAGAGCAGGACCGCCGTTGGTCCAGGTGGCGGTGACCCGACGGCACTGGCCCCCGTGGGGCGGTGCCGCTCTCCAGAAGTTCGAGGCTGGTGCCTCCTCCGCTCGTGACAGCGGTTCGCCGGCGTCCGGGATGTGACCCCCATCTGCGTAGGTCCAGGGCCTGGATGTCCCTGCCTGACCTCCCGTTTTCCGGTCCGGGTGACCTGTGTGTTGTTGCCGCCTTGCCGTTGACAAGGCGGTACGGAGGCTGGAAGTCCCCGCCTGCTCAGCGATACATGCTGAGCATGTATCTCAAGATGACGTGCTTCTTGCGAGGTGTCAAGCTCTCCCTCGAAGTTGAGCGCGTCGCCCTGATGTGGCTTCAGCATGCGGTGGAGGGGCGGGACGAAGTGACCACGTCCCTGGACGACTTGGGACGTCCTGAGTACGGTCACGAGTGGTGACTACGTCCCTAGACGTCCCTGGGGGTGGGATGGCGAATGAACGCCTTCGCTCGGCCATGCTGAGCAAGGGGATTGATGCGAGTGGCCTGGCCGAACAGTGCGGCGTAGACCCGAAGACTGCCGAGCGATGGATCACCAGTGGGCGCGCGCCCTATCGGCGCCACCGCCTGAAGGTTGCGGCGCTACTGCGGGAGGACGAGGGCTACCTGTGGCCGGACGGCCTGCCGGATGGGCAGCGCAAGGATGCCGCGGACGCGGAGGTTCTGAAGGTCTACCCGCACCGGAGCTACGTTCCGCCCGGACTGTGGTTGGAGCTCTTCGGTCGGGCTGAACGCGAGATTGGCGTTCTGGTGCACGCGGGTGTCTTCCTGGCCGAGAATCCGAGGTGGATTCAACTCCTACGAATGAAGTCTGCGACAGGCGTCAAGGCGCGCATCCTTCTCGGGGATCCCGATAGCCCTGAGATCGCCCGAAGAGGGAAAGAGGAAGAGATCGGGGAGGGTGTCGCCTACAAGGTGCGTGAAGTGATGAAGCTTTACCGGCCTTTGTATGGCGTCGAAGGTGTCGACTTCCGGCTTCACCGGTCGACGTTGCACAACTCGCTTTACCGGGCCGACGATGAATGGCTTGTCAATACACAGGTCTATGGTGTAAGCGCCCCGTACACGCCAGTCTTGCATCTGCGGAAGGTGGCCGGTGCTCAACTCGCTTCCACCTATGCGCAGAGCTTCGAGAGGGTATGGGAAGGGGCGGTTCCGTTGGAGGGAAGAGTGTGAGCCGCAAGGACTATTTCGATGACCCTGCCGCCCCGACTGCGACACGGATCGTGCCGGCCGTTACGGCGTTCGTGCAGGACGAGGCGGGCCGAGTCCTGATGGAGCGGCGGTCCGACAACGGTCGCTGGGGTATGCCCGGCGGGGTGCAGGAAATCGGCGAGAACATCAGTGAGACCGTCGTCCGGGAAGTGGCCGAGGAGACGGGCATCAAGGTCGAAGTGACGGGCCTCGTTGGCATTTTTACCGACCCTGGGCATGTCATTGAATTCGCGGACGGGGAAGTTCGTCAGGAATTCTCTCTCTGCTTCCGGGCCCGTCCGCTGTCCGGAGAGGTGTCGGTCAGCAGTGAATCGCTTGAGGTGCGATGGATCACTCCGGAAGAACTGCTGAACCTTGACGTCTCGCCGACGACCTACCGCCGCCTCATGGAGGGGATTAAATCGTCGGCGCTCCCCGTCATCAGCTAGCTTGCGAGAGCGTTGAGAGGCGTTCCCGAACTCGCGCTACCATGTCTAGGAGATGGGGTCGAGCAGTCGATACGGCCCGGAACACCACGTGCTCCGGGCCGTATCGCTTTAGTACCTCGTCAAGGCGGTCCTCCGGGTCCACCGGGTGGCCGTCCGGGCTGCTGCTCAAGTCGCAGTAGGTGATGGCGTCCACCAGGGCCCCGGAGACGGGTACGAAGGCGTTCAGGCGGTCAGATAGGCCGAGTTCCGCCGCCTCCCATGGAGAGGAGGTGTGCAGGGCGACGATCGTGCACAGGCGGGCCTCGGCGCCGACGCTCTGAAGGTAGAGGCCTCCATCGATCATGTGTTGCCGAGTGTCGATCGCCGCCTCCGCATAGCCCACGTCGTGGGCGATGGCGGCCGCCGCCAACAGGTCAGCGTCTTCCCCCAAGATGGGAGCGAGGCTCACGGCGGTCCGGTAGACCTGCTGTGAGTGGGCCCAGCGCGTCGGCAGGCTCTCGGCAAGCAGTCCCTCGGCCAGGCCGTAGGCCCACGTGATCAGGTCCATGAAGTCACCTCTCGTCTGGTGCCGCTCGTACGACTCTGCCCACGCCCTGGCGAGACTCAACGTGGCCAGCCGCTTCGAGGGTGGCAAGGGCCCGTTGCACGGTGCCCCGAGACACCCCGTGCTGTTCTGCGAGCTGATTCTCAGAGGGCAAGCGGTCCCCGATGCTCAGTCGGCCGTCGCGGATCTGCTCGGCGATGTCGTTGCGGATCCGCTCGTAGGGTGCTCCCGGCGGTGTGCCGGCGACGACCCTCCGGCCGATCCCCGGCGCGGACTCGATCAGCCCTTCTGACTCCAGTGCTGCGAGGGCGCGCCGGACCGTCGTCCGCGCGATGGTGAACTCTTCCGCAATGGCCGCCTCGGAGGGGAGTCGCTCGGTGATGACCCCGTTCGTGATGCGCTCCCTCAGAGCTTGGGCCACCTGAAGGTAGGTTCCGCGTGGACTGGATCGTGGCACCGACAACTCCTCTGCCGTCTTGTGGTTCCGCGTCCAGTTCAGTTTTGCACCTGATGTGGGTACCTCCCGTGCCTGTTCCTCTTGTCGGGTCAGCCGCGCGGTCGCGGCCGTCCCGGGGGCCCGTGGACGACCTGTGGACGGCAGGAGCGTCGCGGGTCTTCTGCTGGTGCTCCCGCGCTGGTCAGGCTGGGGTTCTGGCGACCGCATGGCGGGGACTGTAAATCTGCCGGCTCAGCCTTCCCAGGTTCGAATCCTGGCGCCGCCACAGGATGTGGAAACCCCTTCCTCCCTGCTGAAACAGCGGGTAGGGAGGGGTTTCTCGCTCTTCCCGGGCAGCGCTTACGGGGCCCGGGCGAAAAGTGCGTCCTATGCCTCCTTGTCCCGGCACGGAGAAGATCGCGGGGCCGGTGCCTCCCCCAGGTGCGCCCCCGCTGTTCCCTCAGCCCGTCGGCGTCACAGGCGCCTCGGTGAGAGGGTCGGCGTGGCCTTGGAGACAGGGGCCGGCGGTTCGGGCCGAGGTGGGGGTGCCGTACGGAGAGCCCGCCTCGGGGCCGTCACACAGACGATCGCAACGGGGCGGGAGGCGCGGGTGGCGCGGTCCGCGTAGTGAGCCGACGCCCGCAAACCGCCCGCAATCCACCTGCAAACCGTCCGCGAACCCTGTGCAGTTACTCCTTCGTGACAGTCCGGGCTCATGGTGGTCATCTGGAGCGACCAGGTTGAGTTGCCATGCACTCGGCACGACAGCGGTCCTCCGCACTCCCCACCGGCAGCACCGCGGCCGTTCGCCGCGGCGGCCGCCGGCGCCGGTCCTCCCACCGCCGGGGACGTCCGCGCCGCCGGAGCCTGCTGCTCGGCACGCTGGTGACCGTCGGCCTGCTGGGTCTGGCGACGTACTTCCTGGGAGGCGGACGCAGCGTCGCCGTCAGCGGCGCACCGCGCCGGCCGAGCGCGCACCTCGCCCCCACGCCCCTCACGTCACCCAGCCCCGCGGCCACACCCACCCCGACACAGTCGCCCACTCCCGCCCCGAGCCGGACCAGGACCGAGACCAAGCCCAAGATCGATGTTCCGCCTACGGGCAGCGGGACGTTCGTCACCGCGAAGGCCAGTGGCGCGACAGTGGGCAGCGGCTCCCATCCGCTGCGCTACGTCGTGGAGGTCGAGGCCGGCCTGGAGGTCTCGCCGTCCCAGGCGGCGCAGGAGATCGCCGGGATACTCGCCGCGCCGCGGGGCTGGACCCACGATCCGGACCACGCGTTCCAACTGGTGAGCGCGGGAGCGCCGCACGACCTCACGGTGAAGATCGCGACAGCGGGGACGGCGGACTCCCTGTGCTGGGCGGGCATCCACCAGGACACCGGAGGCGAGTACAACTGCGAGGTCCCCGGCGGGGTGGTGGTGAACCTCAAGCGCTGGGTCGAGGGCTCGCCGACCTTCGACGGACCGATCCACGACTACCGGGCGCTGATCATCAACCACGAGATGGGGCACTTCCTCGGCCACTCGCACGTGACCTGCCCCGGCCCCGGACAACTGGCTCCCGTGATGATGCAGCAGATCAAGGGCCTGCACGGGTGCGTCGCCAACGCCTGGCCCTACGACAAGAACGGTGACTTCGTCACCGGGCCGCCCGTGTGACCCGGTCCGACCGCTCACCCGCGGCCGTGGTCCGGCGTGTCGTCCGGTGCCCCGGCGCGGGCCCGGCCGCGGTGGGCGGCGGGAGGCTCCGGAACCCGCAGCGCCAGCAGCACCACGTCGTCCCCGGCCTCGTGCCCGGCCAGCTCGTCCGCCAGGTGGGTGACCAGCTCCGTCAGCGGCAGAGCCCTCGCACGGCCCAGGAGCGTGGCGGCGCGGTCGATGCTCTCGTCGATGTCACCGCCGGGGCGCTCGACGAGGCCGTCGGTGTAGAGCAGCAGGGTGGAGCCGAAGGGCAGCAGCCGTTGCCGTGCGGTGCGTGAGGTCGGCGGCAGGTCCGGGTGGAGGAGCCGGTCGTGCGGCAGCAGGCGCTCGACCCGGCCGTCCGGCAGCGACAGCAGTGGCGGCGGGTGCCCGGCGTTGGTGTAGGTCAGACGCCAGCCGTCGGCCACCGTCGCCAGGTGCGCGTGGACCAGCGAACCGCTGGCCGACAGCGGGAGGGTGGCGCAGGCGGACTCCAGCGCGTCCAGGGCACGGGCCGGGCTCAACCCGCCGTGGTCGACGTCGGCCTGGCGAAGCATGCTGCGCAACTGCCCCATGACGGTGGCCGCGTGCAGGTCGTGGCCGGTGATGTCGCCGACGGTAACCGCGAGTTGGGTGTCGCTGGCCGTGTCCGCGTCCGTGGGCTCGGCCGCAGGCGCGGACTGCGGGCCGTGCACGCGGTAGGCGTCGTACCAGTCGCCGCCGACCATCTCCTCCCGGGCGGCCGGGCGGTAGACGGCCGCCAGCTCCAGGCCCTCGACCTCCGGCAACTCGGTGAGCATCGCCTCCTGCAGCCGGCGCGAGACACTGATCCGGTCCTCGACGTACTGCGCGCGTTCCACCGCCTGGGCGGTGTAGCCGGCGACGGACGAGAGCACCGCCCGCTCCTGGACATCGACCGGGTGGGGACTGTCCCAGCCCAGCACCAGGCAGCCCAGCGTTCCCCGGGTGCCCAGCAGCGGCACGCCGACAGCCGCTTCGAGGCCGAGCGAGTCGAACCCCGCCACGGCCTCCGCCCCGTACCCGTCCACCAGCGTCCTGCGGTCGGGCACCACCACCATGCGCCGGGTACGGACCGCCTCGGCCGTGGGCCAGCCCGACTCCAGCGTGTACGTCGGGTGGTCGGTCTCCAGCGGGAACGCCTGGTCCGGGTCGCCGACGCGGACCAGCCGGGTGTCCTCCGTCAGCGCCAGGCCGACGTAACTGGGGTTCAGGCCCCCGCTCACCACGTCCCGCAGTGCCCGGCGCACGTCCTGGAGCCCCGCCGCGTCCCCCAGCTCGGCCGCCGCCCGCAGCAGCAGTTCCGAACGCCGCAGGGCGGTCTCGGCCGTCGCCTGGGAGTGCTCGGCCCGCTCCCGCGCCTCGGCGGCCAGCAGCTCGGAGCGACCGGAGTGGAGCGTGGCGATGCGCAGGTGCAGTTCGGCGCTGCACGCCGCCGCCAGGTCGCAGAGGTCGCTGAGCTCCTGCTCCGTCCACTGCCGGGGTTTGGTGTCGATGGCGCACAGGGAGCCGAGGGTGTGGCCGCGCGGGTCGGTCAGCGGCACGCCGGCGTAGGCCACCACACCGAGGTCGTGGATGGCCTCGCTGAGACGGGTCCTGGCGTCCTCCCGGACGTCGGGCAGGACCAGAGGCCGCCCGGAGGCGGTGACGTGCATGCACAGGGAGTGGCTCAGCGGCGTGGTACGGGTGGAGGCCCACGGCTCGGCCAGGCCCACCATGCCGGGGAAGACCTGGTGGTCCCGCTCCACCATCGACACCAGGGCCACCGGGGTGCCCAGGATCCGCGACACCAGCCGCGTGAAGCGGTCCATGCCCGGGTCGGGACTCGCCGACAGGCCCGCCTCGTGCAGCGCCGCCAGCCGTTCCGCGTCGTTCAGCGCGACGGCCCGCTCGGCGCCCGGCGGCACCAGGGCCCGGTCGGCCTCCGCCGGCACCTCCGGCGGAGGCGGACCCGGCCACGCCCCGGCTCCCGGCAGGGGCCCGTCACCGGGGCCCCCGGCCCCAGGCCCGGCCCCGCCGGGACACCGCCGCCCGTCCGCCTCTTCCCGCGACATCACTCCTCCGGCCTCCACCGCGTGGTCCGTCCGCCGCAACGCGGGGGAGCGTGCACGGCCCCGGGCGACCGGCTCCCCGGGGAGGAGTACCCCGCCGGGGCCGCTCCTTGCGCCGGGCTGCTCCGGTCGGCGGCGCGGCCGTCCGGAACCGGGGCCGCCGCCAGGTCACGTTCTCCGGCTCAGCCCGCCGCCACGACCGTCCGCACCGCCTCGGTCACCGGTACCTCGCCGCCGACCAGCTCCAGCGTCATACCGGCCGTGCGCGGCTCGTCCAGCAGCGCGAGGAGCACGGCCGCCACGTCGTCACGGGTGACGTCCGAGCGCCCGGTCGAGCGCGCGAGGCGCACCCGCCCGGTGCCGGGCTCGTCGGTGAGGCGGCCGGGGCGCAGGATCGTCCAGTCCAGGCCGGACCGGGACCGGACGTCCTCGTCGGCCGCGGCCTTGGCGCGCAGGTAGGCGGCGAAGACCGGATCGGTGCCCTCCGGCGGCTCGCGGTCGGTGCCCATCGCCGAGACGACAAGGAAGCGCCGCACGCCGGCCGCCTCGGCCGCATCCGCGAAGAGGGCGGCCGCCGCCCGGTCGACGGTCTCCTTGCGCTCCACGCCGCTGCCGGGTCCGGCGCCGGCGGCGAACACCGCGGCGTCGGCGCCCTCCAGGTGCCGGGTGAGGTCACCGGCGGTCGCCGTCTCCAGGTCGCACACCACCGGTTCGGCACCGGCGGACAGCAGATCGCCCGCCTGCTCGGGGCGGCGGACCACCCCCGCCACCTCGTCACCGCGCCCGGCGAGCAACCGCTCCAGCCGGAGCGCGATCTGACCATGTCCTCCTGCGATCACGATGCGCATGATCCCGACCGTACGCCTGCCCCGGCACCGGGCGCGCGCCGTGCGCCCCGCCCGGCAGCTCGCGGGTGCGCTGACGGGCCGGGGGAGCGGCCCGCCTCAGCGCTGGGACTGGCGCGGCAGGTCCAGCGCCGCGGTGGTGGCGGAGTCGCAGTACTCCCGCACCGCGCTGGTACGGGCGACCACCCGGCCCTGGTGGACCACCACGCGGCTGTACGCCAGGGACAGCGCGGAGCTCAGCCGGTCGCCCCGGACGGCCAGCAGTTCCGCGGGGAAGCCGGCCTCGACCCGGACCTCCGGCAGCCCCATCGCCGCCCGTGCCTGAGAGCAGACCATGCCGAACGCCTCCTCCGGGGAGGCCTCGCCGAGGGAGGCCAGCAGGTAGGCCGCCTCCAACGGGTCCCCGCGGCCGACCGGGTTGGCGGCGTCCCGCAGTGCGCCGCTGCCCGCCGCCACCCGCACCCCGGCCGCACGCAGCAACCGGACGGGGGCGCTCCGGGCCGGCCGGGCTCCGCCCTCCAGCCCCGAGCAGTCCCCCTGGGGCAGGCAGACCACCGTGATGCCGGCCGCCGCCAGCTGCTCAGCGGTACGCCCGGCCACCGCCTCCGGCAGCCGGGCCAGGCCGCCGCCCGGCCCGAGGGCCACGCCCGGCCGCAGCCCTCCCGCCATGGCGGCGATGCGGGTCAGGCGCACCGGGTCGGCCGCGTCGGTGTGCAGGTCCACGGCGCAACCGTGCTCGGCGGCCACCTGGAGGACCGCCTCCACGTACCCGATCGGGTCGGGGTCGAGGTCGGGACAGCCGCCCACGACGCTCGCCCCCATCTCCACCGCGTCGCGCAGCAGCGCCAGCCCCTCGGCGCCGGCCGAGCCGGTGAGCAGCCTGGGCACGGCGACCGGGGTGAGGTCCACCAGGCCGTGCAGGGAGCGCCGGGCCTGGATCACGGCCTGGAGCGAGAGCAGGCCCGTCACGTCCCCGATCCGCACGTGGGAGCGGACCGCCGTCGCCCCGTGGCCCAGGTGGAGCAGCGCCGCCTCGGTGGTGCGGCGGCGGACCTCGGCGAGCGAGGTGCCCGGGGAGTCGTCGCCGGCCGTCAGCGCGGTGTCGCAGTGGGCGTGGGGTTCCGCCGGTGCGGGCAGGAGCAGGTACCCGGCCAGGTCCACCCGGGCGCCCCGGGAGGCGAGGCTGCCGGCGGTGCCCACCGCCTCGATGCGGCCGTGGCCCAGTGTGACGTCGACGGTGCGGCCGTCGGCCAGGCGGGCGCCGCACAGCACCAGCGACGATCCGTCGGACCGGGCGGCACCGGAGGCCTGTCCTGAGCCACCGTCGGGGTTCTTCGGCTGCGGCTGACTGCTGTCGGACATCGTGCTCCTACTCAGTGCCGGGCGTGATCACGCAGCGTCTCGAAGAGTAGGGCGCGCACAGTGGCGCCCGGCGCAGGAGGCATTTGTCGTACCGGCGTGGTGCGCCGGAGCGCCCGAGCGGCGGAACGCAGCCCTCCGCAGCGCTGACCTGGGACGGGTGCGGAGTCTGGGCCGGGTGGGGACCGCCGGGGCGGCCGGGAGGGGTGCCCTGGTCGAGGGGCGGCGCGGCCCCCGGGACGCCGCGGATACGGATTTCACGTTTCGCGGCGGGCCGTGTAATGTCTTCATCGCTCGCCCCAATAGCTCAGTCGGCAGAGCGTCTCCATGGTAAGGAGAAGGTCTACGGTTCGATTCCGTATTGGGGCTCTGGTGCACGACTCCCGTCGCAAGACGGGGTTCGAGGCATCGCAGCGGTGTAGCTCAGTCGGTAGAGCAAGCGGCTCATAATCGCTGTGTCACCGGTTCAAGTCCGGTCACCGCTACTGACGGTAGCCGATTGCGGGCTCAGTCCTTCAATCGGCTACTCTATTCTGCGTTCATATCATCAACCCGTCCGTCGAGGAGCACTCACGTGGCTGCCACTGACGTCCGCCCGAAGATCACGCTGGCCTGCGTGGAGTGCAAGGAGCGGAACTACATCACCAAGAAGAACCGGCGTAACGACCCGGACCGCCTGGAGATGAAGAAGCACTGCCCGCGCTGCAACGCGCACACCGCGCACCGCGAAACGCGCTGAAAAGGCTCGTCGTCGAGGCCGTCCCCACTCTGGGGGCGGCCTCGCGTCGTTCCTGACGCCGGCCGGTCCGGTCCGCCCCCGGGGCGCACCGTCCACCGCCGGGCGGCAGGGACACCCGGCCACGGCGCCGTCCGGAGCCGGACGGCGCCGCCCCGCAGATATTGGAGGTTGCGAGCGGATGGCGCTCGACCAGTCCTTTGTCGGACGGACCTACCCGCCCACCGAACCCTACGAGGTGGGCCGGGAGAAGATCCGCGAGTTCGCCGCGGCGATCGGCGACGAGAACCCCGCCTACACCGACGTCGAGGCGGCGAAGGCCCTGGGCCACCCTGACCTGGTCGCCCCGCCCACCTTCGCCTTCACCCTCAGCTACCGCGCCGTGGCACAGGTCGTCACCGACCCCGAGTTCGGCTTCGACCACACCCGCCTCGTCCACGGCGGCCAGCGGTTCGTCTACACCCGTCCGGTGCGCGCCGGCGACCGGCTGACGGTGACCTCCACCGTCGAGTCCGCCCGCACCATGGCGGGCAACGACATCATCGACGTCCGCGGCGACGTCCACGACGCGCTGGGCGAACACGTCGTCTCGGCGTACACCAAGCTGGTGGCCCCGGCCTCCGGGGAAGGGAGCTGAGATGGCCGCCCAGGTCTCCTACGAGGACGTCGAGGTCGGCACCGAGCTGCCGGCGCAGACCTTCCCCGTCCGGCGCGACACCCTGGTGCGCTACGCCGGTGCCTCCGGCGACTTCAACCCGATCCACTGGAGCGAGCGCATCGCCCAGCAGGTCGGGCTGGACGGCGTCATCGCCCACGGCATGTTCACCATGGCCGAGGCCGCCCGCGTGGTGACCGACTGGGCGGGCGACCCCGGCTCGGTCGTCGAGTACGGCGTGCGCTTCACCCGGCCGGTCGCGGTCCCCGACGACGACACGGGTGTGACCGTCGAGGTCAGCGGCAAGGTCGCGGCCAAGGACGACGAGGCGCGCACCGTCCGCGTCGACCTCACCGCCACCAGCGGCGGCGAGAAGGTGCTGGGCATGTCCCGCGCCACCGTCCGCCTGGCCTGACTCCGAGGGCTGCGGGCCCGGCCCGCAGCCTCCCGGTGACGAGCGGCACGCCGCCTGCCTCCGCCACGGTTCCACCGGTTCGGGTGAGGCGGGGCGCTCCACCTCGCCTCACCCGGCCGGCCACGCGCCGGGTCCGCCCGCCGCCGCCTGAGGTGCGGGCCGCGCCCCGGGCGGAGGCGGGTCGCCGTCCCGGTCAGGAGGCGCCCGCGCCCGGGACGGTTACGCTGGTCCGCGTGCAGGAGACCCACGACGCCCCCCTCGCCCCGTTCACCACCTTCCGGCTCGGCGGCCCGGCCCACCGCCTGGTGACCGCGACCACCGACGAGGAGGTGGTGGCAGCCGTCCGCGAGGCGGACGCGGCGGGCACCCCGCTGCTCCTGATCGGCGGCGGCAGCAACCTCGTCATCGGGGACAAGGGCTTCGAGGGCACCGCCGTACGCATCGCCACCGCCGGCTTCCGGCTGGAGGGCACCCACCTGGAGCTGGCCGCCGGCGAGAACTGGTCCGAGGCCGTCGCCCGCACCGTGGAAGCCGGTCTGGCAGGTGTCGAGTGCCTGGCCGGAATCCCCGGCTCCGCGGGCGCCACCCCCATCCAGAACGTCGGGGCGTACGGCCAGGAGGTGTCCAGCACCATCTCCGAGGTGGTCGCCTACGACCGCCGCTCCGGCGAACGGGTCACCCTCTCCGGCGCCGAGTGCCGCTTCTCCTACCGCAGCAGCCGCTTCAAGGAGGACCCCGACCGCTACGTCGTCCTGCGCGTCCGCTTCGCGCTGGAGGACGCCGACGGGCTCTCCGCCCCCATCGCCTACGCCGAGACCGCCCGCGTCCTCGGCGTCGAGGCCGGACAGCGCGTCCCGGTCGCCACCGCCCGCGAGACCGTGCTGAAACTGCGCGCCGGCAAGGGCATGGTGTTGGACCCCGAGGACCACGACACCTGGTCGGCCGGCTCGTTCTTCACCAACCCGATCCTCAGCCCCGAGGCCCACCAGGACTTCCTGGAGCGGGTCCGCACCCGCCTCGGCGCCGACGTGGCGCCCCCTGCTTTCCCGGCGGGCGACGGCCGGGTGAAGACCTCGGCGGCCTGGCTCATCGACCGCGCAGGCTTCGCCAAGGGCTACGGGGACGGCCCGGCCCGCATCTCCTCCAAGCACACCCTGGCTCTCACCAACCGGGGCCACGCCACCACCGAGGACCTGCTGGCCCTCGCCCGCGAGGTGCGCGACGGCGTCCACGCGGCCTTCGGCATCACCCTCGTCAACGAACCGGTGACGGTGGGCTGCGCGCTCTGAGGGGCGGCCCGCCGCGTTACTGCACCAGCCACGCGTCGATGTCCGCCAGCACCTGTGCGCGGACCTCGTCGGGCATCACCGACGCCCGGACCGACTGCCGGGCCAGCTCGGCCACCTCCTCGTCGGTGAAGCCGTGGACCTCCCGGGCCCCCTCGTACTGGGCCGCGAGCCGGGAACCGAAGAGCAGGGGGTCGTCCGCGCCCAACGCCATCGGCACCCCGGCCTCCCACAGCGTCCGCAGCGGCACGTCCTGCGGCTTGTCGTAGACGCCCAGAGCCACGTTGGAGGCGGGGCAGACCTCGCAGGTCACCCCGCGCTCGGCCAGCCGCGCCAGCAGTCGCGGGTCCTCCGCGGCGCGCACCCCGTGACCCACCCGGCGCGCGTCCAGGTCGTCCAGGCAGTCGCGGACGCTCGCCGCCCCCGCGAGCTCCCCGCCGTGCGGCGCCGCGATCAGCCCGCCCTGCCGGGCGATGGCGAAGGCCCGGTCGAAGTCCCTTGCGAAACCGCGCCGTTCGTCGTTGGAGAGGCCGAAACCGACGACGCCGCGGTCCCGGTTGCGCACCGCCAGCCGGGCCAGCGTCCGCGCCTCCAGGGGGTCCTTCATCCGGTTCGCGGCGATCACCACGCGCATGCCGAGCCCCGTCTCACGGGAGGCGCTGTCCACGGCGTCCAGGATGATCTCCAGAGCCGGGGTCAGACCGCCCAGCCGCGGTGCGTACGAGGTCGGGTCCACCTGGATCTCCAGCCACCGCCCGCCGTCGGCCACGTCCTCCTCGGCCGCCTCACGCACCAGCCGCTGCACGTCCTCGGGGGACCGCAGGCAGGAGCGGGCGGCGTCGTAGAGGCGCTGGAAGCGGAACCAGCCGCGCTCGTCCGTGGCCCGCAGCTTCGGCGGCTCACCGCCCCGCAGCGCCTCCGGCAGGTGGACGCCGTACTTGTCGGCCAGCTCCAGCAGCGTGCCCGGCCGCATCGACCCCGTGAAGTGCAGGTGCAGATGGGCCTTGGGCAGGCGCCGCAGGTCACGCGGGGCAGTGCGCGGAGCGCCGCCGGGGCGGGCGGCCTCGCGGACCGGGCGGGACGGGGACGCACCGCCGACGACGCCCGAGGGCTTCCGGGTGTCCGTGGTGCTGCGGTCGGAGAGGTGCACGCTGTCCATTGACCGATACTGCCGCACGTACGGCCCCGACCGGTAGGGCCGCCCCGGAACGCCTCCCATCGGGGAGCGGCTCGAACGGCTGGCCGCCACCACGGGGAGCGCAGGACGGTGACGGGCCGCGCCCCGCACGGCAGCGGGGGCACGGCCCGTTCAGGCGGCTGCGGCGCGGCTCAGTCGCGCGCCTCGGCCAGCAGCTTCTGGACGCGCGAGATGCCCTCGGTGAGGTCCTCGTCGCCCAGTGCGTAGGACAGCCGCAGGTAGCCGGGGGTGCCGAAGGCCTCGCCCGGGACGACGGCGACCTCGGCCTCCTCCAGGATCACCTCCGCCAGCTCCACGCTGGTCGCCGGCCGGCGTCCGCGGATCTCCTTGCCCAGCACGCCCTTCACCGACGGGTACGCGTAGAAGGCACCCTCCGGCTCCGGGCAGACCACGCCGTCGATCTCGTTCAGCATGCGCACGATCGTGCGGCGGCGCCGGTCGAACGCGGTCTTCATCTCGTCCACCGCCGTCAGGTCACCGGTGAGCGCCGCGACCGCGGCGGCCTGCGAGACGTTGGCGACGTTGGAGGTGGCGTGCGACTGGAGGTTGGTGGCCGCCTTGACGACGTCCTTCGGCCCCACCACCCAGCCGACCCGCCAGCCCGTCATGGCGTACGTCTTGGCCACGCCGTTGACGACCACGCAGCGGTCGCGCAGCTCGGGCACCACCACGGGCAGCGAGTGGTGCTCGGCGTCCCCGTAGACCAGGTGCTCGTAGATCTCGTCGGTCATCACCCACAGGCCGTGCTCGGCGGCCCAGCGGCCGATGCGCTCGATCTGCTCGCGGCTGTAGACCGCACCCGTCGGGTTGGACGGCGAGACGAACAGCAGGACCTTGGTGTGCTCGGTGCGGGCCGCCTCCAACTGCTCGACGTCCACGCGGTATCCGGTGGTCTCGTCGGCGACGACCGGCACCGGCACACCGCCGGCCAGCCGGATCGACTCGGGGTAGGTGGTCCAGTACGGGGCGGGGACGATGACCTCGTCGCCCGGGTCCAGCATGGCGGCGAACGCCTCGTAGATGGCCTGCTTGCCGCCGTTGGTCACCAGCACGTTGGCCGGCTCGATCTCGTAGCCGGAGTCGCGCCGGGTCTTGGCGACGATGGCCGCCTTCAGCTCGGGGAGGCCGCCGGCGGGCGTGTAGCGGTGGTACTTCGAGTCCCGGCACGCCTCGGCGGCGGCGTCGACGATGTAACCGGGGGTGGGGAAGTCGGGCTCGCCGGCGCCGAAACCGATCACCGGACGCCCGGCGGCCTTGAGGGCCTTGGCCTTGGCGTCGACCGCGAGGGTGGCGGACTCCGAGATCGAACCGACGCGGGCGGACACCCGGCGCTGGGTCGGGGACTGCACGGGCGGCTCGGGGGAACCTTCGGGGGAAGTTGCAGCGCTCATGCCTGCATCGTCGCAGAACGGCAACCCGCCCGACACACCGGTTTCCGGGAGCAGGCGGGCAGCCCCGTGCCGTTCTCCACCGCCACCGCGCCCCTTCCGGGAGGGACGGGCGGTGATGTTCGTTCGACGCCCGCGCTGGAAACACGTACACTCATCGACCGTCGGCACCCACCGACCGCAGAGCGGCAGACACGAAGCACTCCGTCGCATACGGTAGGTTGGTCGTCACAAAGGGTCGTAGCTCAATTGGTAGAGCACCGGTCTCCAAAACCGGCGGTTGGGGGTTCAAGTCCCTCCGGCCCTGCTACACGCACCTCACCCGGGGTGCGTGCACGCGTACGTACAGCAATGCACCCCCGCCGTGCGGCACCACCGGGCGCGGCACGGCCACGACCCCGGATTCAGGTGAGGACGAGTGACGGACGCCCTGGGCTCCATCGACATGCCTGAGCGTGGTCGCTCGGAGAGTGAGCCTGAGAAGCCCGTGAGCTCTGACAACGTCGGGACCGACGAGTCCACCGAAGCCGAGACCAAGAAGTCCCGCAAGGGTGGGAAGCGCGCCAAGAAAGGCCCGCTCGCCCGTCTCGGGCTCTTCTACCGGCAGATCATCGCGGAGCTGCGGAAGGTCGTCTGGCCTACGCGGGGACAGCTGACCACCTACACGACCGTGGTGATCGTCTTCGTCGCCGTCGTCATCGGTCTCGTAACCGTGATTGACTTGGGAATCAACGAGGTCGTCAAGTACGTCTTCGGGTGATCCCCGCGGAGAGTGCCCCGCGAGGGCACTCTTTCGCATGTTCAACCCCTTGTAGCCAGGAAGAAGCAGCCACGTGTCTGACCCGAACCTGAACGACGCCGCCGAGCCCGTCGCGGCCGAAGAGGCCGACGTGGACGCGGCCGTCTCGGCCGAGGTCGAGGGCGACGACACCGCTCAGGAGATCGTCGAGAACGCCGACGCCACCGAAGGCGGCGACTCCGAGGGCCCGGCGGCCGAGGACGCCGAGGCCGGGGAGCCCGCCGAGGAGGCGGCGCTCACCGTGGAGTCCGACGTCGAGGCCGGCGCCGAGACCGCTGAGGACGCTGCGCCCGAGGCCGAGGAAGAGGAAGAGGCGGTCGACCCGATCGCCGCGCTCCGCGAGGAGCTGCGCACCCTGCCCGGCGAGTGGTACGTGATCCACACCTACGCGGGCTACGAGAAGCGCGTGAAGGCCAACCTCGAGCAGCGTGCCGTCTCGCTGAACGTCGAGGAGTTCATCTACCAGGCCGAGGTCCCCGAGGAAGAGATCGTCCAGATCAAGAACGGGGAGCGGAAGAACGTCCGGCAGAACAAGCTGCCCGGTTACGTCCTCGTCCGCATGGACCTCACCAACGAGTCCTGGGGCGTCGTGCGCAACACGCCGGGTGTCACCGGCTTCGTCGGCAACGCCTACGACCCCTACCCGCTGACCCTGGACGAGATCGTCAAGATGCTCGCCCCCGAGGCCGAGGAGAAGGCGGCCAAGGAGGCGGCCGAGGCCGAGGGCAAGCCGGCGCCGGCGCGCAAGCTGGAGGTCCAGGTCCTCGACTTCGAGGTCGGCGACTCGGTCACCGTCACCGACGGTCCCTTCGCCACGCTCCAGGCCACCATCAACGAGATCAACCCGGACTCCAAGAAGGTCAAGGGGCTCGTGGAGATCTTCGGTCGGGAGACGCCGGTCGAGCTGAGCTTCGACCAGATCCAGAAGAACTAGCCGGCTTCGGCGGCCGGACTCCGGCCGTCGGCCCACCGCCGCTTCCAACAGGTCGGTCCGGTCCTCGCGGCCGGGCTGACCTGTTGGTTTTTGGTCGTACAGCCATACCCGTTATCGTTGTGCGGTATGCCTGCGTCCAATTTCAGGACGGCAGGCGCAACACCTCTCACTAGGACCCGGAGAGAGCATGCCTCCCAAGAAGAAGAAGGTCACGGGGCTCATCAAGCTCCAGATCCAGGCCGGCGCCGCCAACCCGGCCCCGCCGGTCGGCCCCGCGCTGGGTCAGCACGGCGTGAACATCATGGAGTTCTGCAAGGCCTACAACGCCGCGACCGAGTCGCAGCGCGGCATGGTCGTGCCGGTGGAGATCACGGTCTACGAGGACCGCTCCTTCACCTTCGTGACCAAGACGCCGCCGGCCGCGAAGCTCATCCTGAAGGCCGCGGGCGTGGACAAGGGCTCCGGCGAGCCGCACAAGACCAAGGTCGCCAAGATCACGCGCGACCAGGTCCGTGAGATCGCCACGACCAAGATGCCCGACCTGAACGCCAACGACCTCGACGCCGCCGAGAAGATCATCTCCGGCACCGCCCGTTCCATGGGCATCACCGTCGAGGGCTGAGGCTCCCGCCCCTCAGGCACCCGTGGCAGGGCCAGGCGCTGGCCCGCACCACGACTCCGAACTCTCCGCGCGGTGCGCCCGTGCGGACACGAACTGCTCAGGAGCAGAAGTGAAGCGCAGCAAGACTCTTCGCAACGCTGACGCGAAGGTCGACCGGGAGCGTCTGTACGCCCCCCTCGAGGCCGTCCGTCTCGCCAAGGACACCGCGTCCGTCAAGTTCGACGCGACCGTCGAGGTCGCCATGCGTCTGGGCGTCGACCCGCGCAAGGCCGACCAGATGGTCCGCGGCACCGTGAACCTCCCGCACGGCACCGGTAAGACCGCCCGGGTCCTGGTCTTCGCGACCGGTGACCGTGCCGCGGCCGCGGAAGCCGCCGGCGCCGACATCGTCGGTGCGGACGAACTGATCGACGAGGTCTCCAAGGGCCGGCTGGACTTCGACGCCGTCGTCGCCACCCCGGACCTCATGGGCAAGGTCGGCCGCCTCGGCCGCGTGCTCGGCCCGCGTGGTCTGATGCCGAACCCGAAGACCGGCACCGTCACCCCCGACGTCGCCAAGGCCGTCACCGACATCAAGGGCGGCAAGATCGAGTTCCGTGTCGACAAGCACGCGAACCTGCACTTCATCATCGGCAAGGTCTCCTTCGACGAGACCAAGCTGGTGGAGAACTACGCGGCGGCGCTGGAGGAGATCTCCCGTCTGAAGCCGTCCGCGGCGAAGGGCCGGTACATCAAGAAGGCCACCATCACCACCACGATGGGCCCCGGCATCCCCCTGGACGCCAACCGCACCCGCAACCTCCTCGTCGAGGACGAGACCGTCTGATCGGACGGCCGACGGTGCGCTGAGCGCCGGAAGCGGTACGGACCCCGGCCCCACCACCCTCCCCGGAGGGTGGTGGGGCCGGGGTCTTTGCACGGAGGCCGCCGAACCGTGCGTTAGTGTCGGAATCGTTGAGCAGGTCGCCACGGCCCGGTCCACCGAGGCCGGTTGGCGACCCACGTCGTAACGGGGAGCCGCCGAAGCAGCGGCCACGGACACCAGGGGTGGGGACATGAGGACGAACCGGACCATGCCGTCGCGGGTACGCCGGGGCATCCGAGGGGGCGGTGCGGTGCTCACCGCGGCACTGCTCGCCGCAGGGGTCTCCGCGTGCGACGACGGCAAGGCGCACGCCGACAAGGGCGCCGGGAAGCCGTCCGCCTCAGCGCAGCAGGAGCAGGACGGGGGCCAGGCGGTGCGCGCCGCCTACACCGCCGTCAACAAGGTGAAGTCGGCGCACGTCCACATGACGGTGTCCACCGGTGGCAGCAGCAGCGCGAGCGGGAGCATGACGCTCGACGGCAGCCTGGGCTGGCAGCCGGCAGCCATGGACCTCAAGGCTTCCGGCGGTGTTCTGGACGCAGCGGGCGGTGACTCCGCCGGAAGCCGCATGATCGAGGCTGACGGGGTCATGTACATGGACCTGGGCGCCAAGTCCGGGCAGGAGACCGACGGCAAGCGGTGGATGAAGTTCGACCTCGACGCCCTCAGCAAGGCGGGCGCCCAGGCGCCCAGCAGTGCCTCGTCGGGAGCCGTCCGCAACCTCGACCAGAACCCCGCCAAGCAGCTCGGCGTCCTGGTGGACTCGCCCGAGGTCAAGAAGGTCGGCGAGGAGACGGTGAACGGCGTGCAGGCGGTCCACTACCGCGGGGACATCCCGGTGGAGCAGGTGCTGAAGGACAGCAAGGCGTTCGGTGGCAGCGACGGTGCGCAGCGCAAGAAGGTCCTGGAGGCCGTGAAGCAGGCCGGGATCAAGGACTACAAGGTCGATGTGTGGCTCAACTCCGACAACCTGCCGGTGAAGACGAAGGTCGTGATGGGGGCCAAGAAGGACACCACGACCATGACCGCCACGTACTCCGACTACAGCGAGAAGCCGGTCACCCCGACTCTGCCGCCCGCCGACCAGGTGCTGGACCCGGCCCACATGGACGGCGCTTCCTGACATCCGTCGTCCCCGACCGCTGCCGGTGGTCGGGGACGACACCTGTTCGCAGCTTTCGGGGGAAGAGGGACCGGACTGCGGCGGCCCGTGGCCGCACCGACGGGCCGGATTTGCTCCCGGGGCGTCCGGTCCCGTACCGTAAGCGCGAAGCCAAAGACCGCTGGTTGCTCTCGTCTGTCCGCAAGGTGGGCGGGGCCGAAGGATCCGCTAGCTGCGGACGGCCTGCGCAGGTGTCTTGAGGAACAACTCCCCGGCATTCCATGCCTGGTTGAGCTGAGCCCCGTGCGCCTGCGCCGGGGCGTTTGTTTTGCCCAGCCCCTTCTGCGCGGTCCTCATCACCCGGAAGGAGGCCGAGGCTCATGGCGAGGCCCGACAAGGTCGCAGCCGTCGAGGAGATGACGAACAAGTTTCGTGACTCCAACGCTGCTGTGGTGACCGCGTACACCGGTCTTACCGTTGCGCAGCTCAAGGAGCTGCGCCGTTCGCTCGGTGAGAACGCTCAGTACCGTGTGGTGAAGAACACGCTGACCAAGATCGCGGCCAACGAGGTCGGGATCCAGCTGGACGAGCAGCTCAAGGGCTCGACCGCTGTCGCCTTCGTGACCGGGGACCCGGTCGAGGCGGCGAAGGGTCTTCGTGACTTCGCCAAGGAGAACCCCGCCCTCGTCATCAAGGGGGGTGTCTTCGAAGGGAAGGCGCTCTCCGCCGACGAGGTCAAGAAGCTTGCGGACCTCGAGTCCCGCGAGGTTCTGCTCGCCAAGCTGGCGGGTGGCATGAAGGCGTCCATGGCCAAGGCCGCGGCGACCTTCCAGGCCCCGCTCACGAAGTTCGCCCGCACCGCGGACGCGCTTCGCAGCAAGGTCGAGCAGGGCGGTGCCGGTACGCCGGCTCCCGCCGAGGCCGACGCGGAGTAACACCTCCCCGTCGTCCCAGCGGGCCCGAAGTACGCCCGCCACACATGTACACCCGGCACCAGCCGAATTAGTGGAAGGACCGCCACCATGGCGAAGCTCAGCCAGGAAGACCTGCTCGCGCAGTTCGAGGAGATGACCCTCATCGAGCTCTCCGAGTTCGTGAAGGCCTTCGAGGAGAAGTTCGACGTCGAGGCCGCCGCCCCGGTCGCCGTTGCCGCCGCCGGCGCCCCGGGTGCCCCGGCCGCCGCCGCCGAGGAGGAGAAGGACGAGTTCGACGTCATCCTCACCGGTGCGGGCGACAAGAAGATCCAGGTCATCAAGGTCGTGCGTGAGCTGACCTCCCTGGGTCTGAAGGAGGCCAAGGACCTCGTGGACGGCACCCCGAAGCCGGTCCTGGAGAAGGTCAACAAGGAGCAGGCCGACAAGGCCGCCGAGTCCCTCAAGGGCGCCGGCGCCTCCGTCGAGGTCAAGTGACCTCAGGAGTCTCCTGACTCTTCCTGTCCGCGTGTCGTGGCGTACCGCCGCGTACACCGGACACCACCAAGGGCGATCACCCATGCGGGTGGTCGCCCTTGGGCGTGGTGGTGACGCATGCGTCCACCGGGCGCCGTTGCGGGTAGGGTGATCTTCGTTGCCCGACGGTGGCGCGCTCCAGGGTGATCTTCCAGGGAGCGGGCCCTTGACGAACCGCACGCAGCGCGCAATTCTCAGGACGCGGCATCCGCTGCGTCACAGGCGATTCACACTCCGAGGCATGGATCGTCGACGAACAGGGAAGCATCGTGGTGCGCCCCCTGTGGGCGCAGGGCATGCGACAGGCGCAGAGGGCGTTGACAGCTGAAGATCGCGGCGGTCTCGAGGAGCACGCGGCGCGGTACGGCAGAGGCTCGACAGGGCACCTCGACGCGGAAGCGTCGAGAACACCCACACGCCCCCGGGTGGGGGTGAGTGGCGGAGGGAGAGGACCGGCATCACGACGCTGCGGAGCTCTCGCTCGGACATGCGCTGGACATCAGTGGGCCATGTGGCTACACTGACCCTTTGCGCTGCCTGTTAGCTGCCCCCTGCCCGTCACCAGGGGCATACCCGACATCAAACATCGCATGGTCGCCGCCCTGACCTGGGCCTTCCGTCGATGCGCAGATGCGGGACCGGTACGCGCGTAGTGAGTCCGAGCCCTCGGAAGGACCCCCTCTTGGCCGCCTCGCGCAACGCCTCGACTGCCAATACGAACAACGGCGACAGCACCGCCCCGCTGCGCATTTCCTTTGCGAAGATCAAGGAGCCCCTCGGGGTTCCCAACCTTCTCGCGCTGCAAACCGAAAGCTTCGACTGGCTGCTCGGCAACGCCGCATGGAAGGGTCGCGTCGAGGCTGCGCTGGAGTCCGGTCAGGACGTCCCCACCAAGTCCGGTCTGGAGGAGATCTTCGAAGAGATCTCCCCGATCGAGGACTTCTCCGGGTCGATGTCGCTGACGTTCCGCGACCACCGCTTCGAGCCCCCGAAGAACAGCATCGACGAGTGCAAGGAGCGCGACTTCACGTACGCGGCCCCGCTCTTCGTCACCGCCGAGTTCACGAACAACGAGACCGGCGAGATCAAGTCCCAGACGGTCTTCATGGGCGACTTCCCGCTCATGACCAACAAGGGCACCTTCGTCATCAACGGCACCGAGCGTGTCGTCGTCTCGCAGCTCGTGCGCTCCCCGGGCGTCTACTTCGACTCCCAGATCGACAAGACGTCCGACAAGGACATCTACTCCGCCAAGATCATCCCGTCCCGGGGTGCCTGGCTGGAGATGGAGATCGACAAGCGCGACATGGTCGGTGTGCGCATCGACCGCAAGCGCAAGCAGTCCGTCACCGTCCTCCTGAAGGCTCTCGGCTGGACCACCGAGCAGATCCTTGAGGAGTTCGGCGAGTACGAGTCCATGCGCGCCACCCTGGAGAAGGACCACACCCAGGGCCAGGACGACGCGCTGCTCGACATCTACCGCAAGCTGCGTCCGGGCGAGCCGCCCACGCGCGAGGCCGCGCAGACGCTGCTGGAGAACCTCTACTTCAACCCCAAGCGCTACGACCTGGCCAAGGTCGGCCGCTACAAGGTCAACAAGAAGCTCGGCGGGGACGAGCCGCTGGACGCCGGCGTGCTCACCACCGAGGACGTCATCGCGACCATCAAGTACCTGGTCAAGCTGCACGCCGGTGAGACCGAGACGGTCACCCCCGAGGGCCGGACGATCGTCGTCGAGACCGACGACATCGACCACTTCGGCAACCGTCGTCTGCGCAACGTCGGCGAGCTCATCCAGAACCAGGTCCGTACGGGTCTGGCCCGGATGGAGCGCGTCGTGCGCGAGCGCATGACGACCCAGGACGTCGAGGCGATCACGCCCCAGACGCTGATCAACATCCGGCCGGTCGTCGCCTCCATCAAGGAGTTCTTCGGCACCAGCCAGCTGTCCCAGTTCATGGACCAGACCAACCCGCTGTCGGGTCTGACCCACAAGCGCCGCCTCTCGGCGCTGGGCCCGGGTGGTCTCTCCCGTGAGCGGGCCGGCCTGGACGTCCGTGACGTGCACCCCTCGCACTACGGCCGCATGTGCCCGATCGAGACGCCGGAAGGCCCGAACATCGGTCTGATCGGCTCGCTCGCCTCCTACGGCCGGGTCAACGTCTTCGGCTTCATCGAGACGCCGTACCGCAAGGTCGTCGACGGCCGGGTCACCGAGCAGGTCGACTACCTGACCGCCGACGAGGAGGACCGCTTCCTCATCGCGCAGGCGAACGCGCCCCTCACCGAGGACATGCAGTTCGCCGAGGCCCGTGTGATGTGCCGCCGCCGTGGTGGCGAGGTCGACCTCGCGGCCCAGGGCGACGTGGACTACATGGACGTCTCGCCGCGCCAGATGGTGTCGGCCGCGACCGCGATGATCCCGTTCCTCGAGCACGACGACGCCAACCGCGCGCTCATGGGATCGAACATGATGCGCCAGGCCGTGCCGCTCATCAAGGCGGAGTCGCCGCTGGTGGGCACCGGCATGGAGTACCGCTGCGCGGTCGACGCCGGCGACGTCATCAAGGCCGAGAAGGACGGTGTGGTCCAGGAGGTCTCCGCGGACTACGTCACGGTCGCCAACGACGACGGCACCTACACCACCTACCGGGTCGCCAAGTTCACCCGCTCCAACCAGGGCACCTCCTTCAACCAGAAGGTTGTCGTGGACGAGGGCGCCCGGGTGATCGTGGGCCAGGTGCTCGCCGACGGTCCGTCCACGGACGAGGGCGAGATGGCGCTCGGCAAGAACCTCCTCGTGGCGTTCATGCCGTGGGAGGGCCACAACTACGAGGACGCGATCATCCTGTCGCAGCGCCTCGTGCAGGACGACGTCCTCTCCTCGATCCACATCGAGGAGCACGAGGTCGACGCCCGTGACACCAAGCTCGGCCCCGAGGAGATCACCCGGGACATCCCGAACGTCTCCGAGGAGGTCCTGGCCGACCTCGACGAGCGCGGCATCATCCGCATCGGTGCCGAGGTCCGCGACGGCGACATCCTCTGCGGCAAGGTCACGCCCAAGGGCGAGACCGAGCTGACCCCGGAGGAGCGCCTGCTGCGCGCGATCTTCGGTGAGAAGGCCCGCGAGGTCCGCGACACCTCCCTGAAGGTGCCGCACGGTGAGACCGGCAAGGTCATCGGCGTGCGCGTCTTCGACCGCGAGGAGGGCGACGAGCTGCCCCCGGGCGTGAACCAGCTCGTCCGCGTCTACGTGGCCCAGAAGCGCAAGATCACCGACGGTGACAAGCTCGCCGGCCGTCACGGCAACAAGGGCGTCATCTCCAAGATCCTGCCGGTCGAGGACATGCCGTTCCTGGAGGACGGCACCCCGGTCGACATCATCCTCAACCCGCTGGGTGTCCCGTCCCGGATGAACCCGGGACAGGTCCTGGAGATCCACCTCGGCTGGCTCGCCAGCCAGGGCTGGGACGTCTCCCAGCTCGGCGAGGACTGGGCCCAGCGTCTGCAGGGCATCGCCGCCGACCAGGTCGAGCCGCGCACCAACGTGGCGACGCCGGTCTTCGACGGTGCCCGTGAGGACGAGCTGACCGGTCTGCTCTCCAACACGCTGCCCAACCGCGACGGCGACCGCATGGTCCAGCCGTCCGGCAAGGCCAACCTGTTCGACGGCCGCTCCGGTGAGCCGTTCCCGGACCCGATCTCCATCGGGTACATGTACATCCTCAAGCTGCACCACCTGGTCGACGACAAGCTCCACGCCCGGTCGACCGGCCCGTACTCCATGATCACGCAGCAGCCGCTGGGTGGTAAGGCGCAGTTCGGTGGTCAGCGCTTCGGTGAGATGGAGGTGTGGGCGCTGGAGGCGTACGGCGCCGCCTACGCGCTCCAGGAACTCCTGACGATCAAGTCCGACGACGTCACCGGCCGTGTGAAGGTCTACGAGGCGATCGTCAAGGGCGAGAACATCCCCGAGCCCGGCATCCCCGAGTCCTTCAAGGTCCTCATCAAGGAGATGCAGTCGCTCTGCCTCAACGTGGAGGTGCTGTCCTCGGACGGCATGTCCATCGAGATGCGCGACACCGACGAGGACGTCTTCCGTGCCGCGGAAGAGCTCGGAATCGACCTGTCCCGGCGCGAGCCGACCAGCGTCGAAGAGGTCTGACGGGTCTGGCCGGGGCCCGCGCGCGAGCGTGAGCCCCGGCCTCTCCCCGGGCGACCCAGCCCGTGGGGAGAGACCCCCATCCGGACCCCCAGACCACGATGAAGCGCCCGAGCCCGCTC
Source organism: Streptomyces sp. NPDC059740 (assembly GCF_042733155.1). Lineage (NCBI taxonomy): Bacteria > Bacillati > Actinomycetota > Actinomycetes > Kitasatosporales > Streptomycetaceae > Streptomyces > Streptomyces sp. NPDC059740. The sequence continues at coordinate 63,896 of NZ_JBHWGP010000004.1, forward strand.
CGGCGGGTGGGCACAACCCTGAAAGAGGGATTGACGACAGTGCTCGACGTCAACTTCTTCGACGAGCTGCGGATTGGCCTGGCCACCGCTGACGACATCCGTCAGTGGTCCCACGGTGAGGTCAAGAAGCCGGAGACCATCAACTACCGCACCCTCAAGCCCGAGAAGGACGGCCTCTTCTGCGAGAAGATCTTCGGCCCCACCCGGGACTGGGAGTGCTACTGCGGTAAGTACAAGCGCGTCCGCTTCAAGGGCATCATCTGCGAGCGCTGCGGCGTCGAGGTGACCCGCGCCAAGGTGCGCCGTGAGCGCATGGGCCACATCGAGCTCGCCGCGCCCGTCACGCACATCTGGTACTTCAAGGGTGTGCCGAGCCGCCTCGGCTACCTGCTGGACCTGGCGCCGAAGGACCTCGAGAAGGTCATCTACTTCGCCGCCTACATGATCACCTGGGTCGACGAGGAGCGCCGCACGCGTGACCTGCCCTCCCTGGAGGCGCACGTCTCCGTGGAGCGCCAGCAGGTCGAGCAGCGCCGCGACGCCGACCTGGAGGCCCGCGCCAAGAAGCTCGAGACGGACCTCGCCGAGCTGGAGGCCGAGGGCGCCAAGGCCGACGTGCGCCGCAAGGTGCGCGAGGGCGCCGAGCGCGAGATGAAGCAGCTCCGCGACCGCGCGCAGCGCGAGATCGACCGCCTCGACGAGGTGTGGAACCGCTTCAAGAACCTCAAGGTCCAGGACCTCGAGGGCGACGAGCTGCTCTACCGCGAGCTGCGCGACCGCTTCGGCACCTACTTCTCGGGCGGCATGGGCGCCGCGGCGCTGCAGAAGCGCCTGGAGTCCTTCGACCTCGACGAGGAGGCCGAGAAGCTCCGCGAGATCATCCGGACCGGCAAGGGCCAGAAGAAGACCCGTGCGCTCAAGCGCCTCAAGGTCGTCTCGGCGTTCCTGCAGACCCGCAACAGCCCCAACGGCATGGTGCTGGACTGCATCCCGGTCATCCCGCCGGACCTGCGTCCGATGGTGCAGCTGGACGGTGGCCGCTTCGCGACCTCCGACCTCAACGACCTGTACCGCCGCGTCATCAACCGCAACAACCGCCTGAAGCGCCTTCTCGACCTCGGTGCGCCCGAGATCATCGTGAACAACGAGAAGCGCATGCTCCAGGAGGCCGTCGACGCGCTCTTCGACAACGGCCGCCGCGGCCGCCCGGTCACGGGCCCCGGCAACCGTCCGCTGAAGTCGCTGTCCGACATGCTCAAGGGCAAGCAGGGCCGCTTCCGTCAGAACCTGCTGGGCAAGCGAGTCGACTACTCGGCGCGTTCCGTCATCGTCGTCGGCCCGCAGCTCAAGCTGCACCAGTGCGGTCTGCCCAAGGCCATGGCGCTGGAGCTCTTCAAGCCGTTCGTGATGAAGCGCCTGGTGGACCTCAACCACGCGCAGAACATCAAGTCGGCCAAGCGCATGGTCGAGCGCGGCCGCACGGTCGTCTACGACGTGCTGGAAGAGGTCATCGCGGAGCACCCGGTTCTGCTGAACCGTGCGCCCACGCTGCACCGCCTCGGCATCCAGGCCTTCGAGCCGCAGCTGGTCGAGGGCAAGGCCATCCAGATCCACCCGCTCGTCTGCACCGCGTTCAACGCGGACTTCGACGGTGACCAGATGGCCGTCCACCTGCCGCTCTCCGCGGAGGCGCAGGCCGAGGCCCGCATCCTGATGCTGTCCTCGAACAACATCCTCAAGCCGGCCGACGGCCGTCCGGTCACCATGCCGACCCAGGACATGGTGCTGGGCCTGTTCTTCCTCACCACCGACGAGGAGGAGCGCGAGGTCATCGGCGAGGGCCGGTCCTTCGGCTCGGTCGCCGAGGCCATCATGGCCTTCGACGCCCGTGAGCTCTCGCTCCAGGCGAAGGTCGACATCCGCTTCCCGGTGGGCACCATCCCGCCGCGCGGCTGGACCCCGGAGGCGCCCGCCGAGGGTGAGGACGGCTTCGAGACGCAGGAGTGGCAGCCGGGCGACGGCTTCCGCCTGCGGACCACCCTGGGCCGTGCGCTCTTCAACGAGCTGCTGCCCGAGGACTACCCGTTCGTCGACTACTCGGTGGGCAAGAAGCAGCTCTCCGCGATCGTCAACGACCTGGCCGAGCGCTACCCGAAGGTCATCGTGGCGGCGACGCTCGACAACCTGAAGGCGGCCGGTTTCCACTGGGCGACCCGTTCCGGTGTCACCGTCGCGGTCTCCGACATCGTGGTGCCCGAGGCCAAGAAGGGCATCGTCGAGGGCTACGAGGCCCAGGACGAGAAGGTCCAGAAGCAGTACGAGCGCGGTCTGATCACCAAGGACGAGCGCACCCAGGAGCTCATCTCCATCTGGACCAAGGCGACCAACGAGGTCGCCGAGGCGATGAACGACAACTTCCCGCGGACCAACCCCATCTTCATGATGGTGGACTCCGGTGCGCGAGGAAACATGATGCAGATGCGTCAGATCGCCGGTATGCGTGGTCTGGTGTCCAACGCCAAGAACGAGACCATCCCGCGGCCGATCAAGGCGTCCTTCCGCGAGGGTCTGTCCGTGCTGGAGTACTTCATCTCCACGCACGGTGCCCGTAAGGGTCTGGCGGACACCGCGCTGCGTACCGCCGACTCGGGTTACCTCACCCGTCGTCTGGTGGACGTCTCCCAGGACGTCATCATCCGTGAGGAGGACTGCGGCACCGAGCGCGGTCTGAAGCTGCGGATCGCGTCCAAGGGCGCGGACGGCGTGCTGCGCAAGGCCGAGAACGTCGAGTCCAGCGTCTACGCCCGCATGCTGGCCGAGGACGTCGTCGTCGACGGCAAGGTCATCGCGCCGGCCAACGTCGACCTCGGTGACGTGCTCATCGACCAGCTGGTCGCGCACGGCGTCGAGGAGGTCAAGACGCGTTCGGTCCTGACCTGCGAGTCGGCGGTCGGCACCTGCGCCTTCTGCTACGGCCGTTCGCTGGCCACCGGCAAGCTGGTCGACATCGGTGAGGCGGTCGGCATCATCGCCGCCCAGTCCATCGGTGAGCCCGGCACCCAGCTGACGATGCGTACCTTCCACACCGGTGGTGTGGCCGGTGACGACATCACCCTGGGTCTGCCGCGTGTCGTCGAGCTCTTCGAGGCCCGTACGCCCAAGGGTGTCGCCCCGATCTCGGAGGCGGCCGGCCGCGTCCGCATCGAGGAGACCGAGAAGACCAAGAAGGTCGTCGTGACCCCCGACGACGGCAGCGACGAGACCGCCTACGGCGTCTCCAAGCGTGCCCGTCTGCTGGTGGGCGAGGGTGACCACGTGACCGTGGGCCAGCCGCTGACCGTGGGTGCCATCAACCCGCACGACGTGCTGCGCATCCTGGGTCAGCGTGCCGTCCAGGTCCACCTGGTCGGCGAGGTCCAGAAGGTCTACAACAGCCAGGGCGTGGCGATCCACGACAAGCACATCGAGATCATCATCCGGCAGATGCTGCGCCGCGTGACGATCATCGAGTCCGGCGACGCGGAGCTGCTGCCGGGCGAGCTGGTGGAGCGCTCGAAGTTCGAGGGTGAGAACCGTCGGGTCGTGGCGGAGGGTGGCCACCCGGCCTCCGGCCGTCCGCAGCTGATGGGTATCACCAAGGCCTCGCTGGCCACCGAGTCCTGGCTGTCGGCGGCGTCCTTCCAGGAGACGACGAGGGTCCTGACCGACGCGGCGATCAACGCCAAGTCGGACAGCCTCATCGGCCTCAAGGAGAACGTCATCATCGGTAAGCTCATCCCGGCCGGTACGGGCCTGTCCCGCTACCGCAACATCCGGGTCGAGCCCACCGAGGAGGCCAAGGCCGCGATGTACTCGGCCGTCGGTTACGACGACATCGACTACTCGCCCTTCGGCACCGGTTCCGGCCAGGCGGTCCCGCTGGAGGACTACGACTACGGTCCGTACAACCAGTAAGGTCCGGGCCCTTCGGGGCCGCGGTCCACGCGCAGGGCGGTCATCCTCCGGGGTGGCCGCCCTGCGGCGTTGGGGGCGCCCTGCTCCGGGCCCGGCGCACGCCCTTCCGGCCTCGGCGGTGGGGCCGGGGGAGCGGGGGCCTGTGGGGCCGGTGAGGGCGGATCCGGAGGTGGCCGGGGGGATCGGGGCCGGTGGGAGCCGGTTGGGCCCCGAGGAGGACAGGCAACTCCCCCCCGGGGAACGGTGCGCTCCGCCCGTGCGTCGAGGATGATGGGGACACCTGAGTTTCCTGGGGGAGGTCCGTGGTGGCGTATGAACCGTGGCAGGGCGGTAAGCCGGCTCCGGCATGGCCGGCGGCCGGCGGCGTGCCGGTGTCGGGGTCGGGGTCGAGCGCGGCGGTGCCGGGCATGCGCGCCGCGCACACCGATCGCGAGCGGGCGGTGGACGTGCTCAAGGCGGGATTCGCCGAGGGGCGGCTGCCGCAGCACGAGTACGAGCAGCGGGTGGCCCGGGCGTACGCGGCGCAGACCTACGGCGAGCTGGAGATGCTCGTCTCCGACCTCCCGCAGGGGCCGATGACGCCGCTGGCGCCGGCGCCGGTGATGCAGCAGCGGCCGGCGGTCCCGCCGACGTTCATGGCGCAGCCAGTGGTCCCGACGAACGGGACCTCCACCGCGGCGCTGGTCTGCGGTGTGCTGATGCCCTTCACCTGGGGGGCGACGGCCATCCCCGCGGTGATCATGGGCCACAAGGCGCGCGCGGAGATCCGGCGTACCGGCGAGCGCGGCGACGGGCAGGCGCTGGCCGGCCTGATCCTGGGGTACCTCGGCATCGCCGGGTGGGGACTGTTCCTGCTGCTGATGATGGTGGCCGTCGTGGTCAACTGACGGCGGGCCGGCGGGCCGGCGGGCGGTGGCCGGCCCGGCCGCGGGCGGTCCGCCGGTGGTTCGCCGGTGGTCCGCCGGCGGCCGCGGCGAGGCCGGAGCACGGCCGGGCTGGTGACGGCCGGTCTGGTGACGGCCGGGCCGTGCCGTCCGGCCCGGTGGGGCGTCCCGATCCGGCCGCGCCGTCCGACCGGCGGGGCGCTGACCCGGCTGTGCTGTCCGCCCCGGCCGGGTCGTCCGTTCCGGTCGTGCGGTCCGTCGGTTCAGCGTGCGGCCAGGTCCCAGGTGGTGATGACCGCCGAGGCGACCGCGGCGAGGGTGGCGATGCTGGCCATCGGCCACCTGGTGCGTTCCAGGGAGTCCAGGCGGGCCTCGTGGTCGGCGAGTTGCTTGTCGGTCTGGTCGCCGCGCTGCACCAGGAGGGCCAGCGAGCCGTCGACCCGGATGAACCCGGCCTCGACCGTGCCGCGCAGGCGTTCCAGTTCCAGCGCGACGGCGGCGGGGTCGCGCAGCCCGGAGTCGGTCACGGTCGGCCACCCCCTTCCGTCGTCGGGGACGGGGTCCGGTCCGCGGTGCGCAGCCAGGCCGGGAGCAGGGCCTGGACGGCGGGCAGTGCCATCAGCCGCGTCAGGGTCGCCGACACCGCGAGGGCGCCGCAGACCCAGGGCAGGGAGCGCGGGACGGAGCCGGCGTCCACCAGGGCGGGCAGGGCGGTCAGGACGCCGACGGCGCTCTGCAGCACGGTGCGCAGGACGCGGCGGGTGTTCTCGGTCATGTGGTCGGGCCTTTCGACGCGGTGCGGGTCGAGCGGTGGTGCCTCCCGCAACGTCCCGCCCCGGCCTTCCGAGGGGGAACGCCGGACGGGGGTCGCGCCGGAGCGGGGTGCGGGCGGCGGCTGCGGGCTTCAGGAGGTGCGGGGCACCTTCAGGGCGTCCCAGGAGGTGCGGCCGGGCCAGCCGTCGGCGTCGGCGCCCGAGAAGCCGAGCTTGCGCTGCCAGGCGGCGTAGGAGTTGCGGTCGGCGTCGGTCCACTGGGGGCCGGGGCCCTCGGTGTACCGGGAGCAGCCCTCGGCGACCAGCCGCCGCCCCATGGCGGTGACGACGGCCGAGCGGGGCCGCCGGGTGAAGAACGCCGCGCCGGGGAACGGTTCGTGGGACGCTGCGGGGGACGGGGTGCCGGCAGCGGGTCCCTTCGGGCCGGCGGCCAGCAGGGCGGCGACCCGGTTGCGGAGCGAGGCCATGGTGAAGCCGACCGGGTCGATCTTGGTGTCGGTCCACTCCTTGTGGCCGATGACGGAGGCGGCGTGCCAGCCGTGGGCGCGGCAGAGCGCGGCGGCGGTGCGGGCGATCGCGTCGAGCTGGGCCTCGGGCCAGGGGTCGCGGCCGTCGCCGAGGTTGACGCACTCGAAGCCGTAGAAGTGGACGTTGCCGTCGGTGTTGTTCTCACCCGGCGCGGGCAGTGCCCGCTCGGCGACGACGGCGGCCAGGACGTCGTCGTCGCCGAGACCGGCGTGGTTGGCGCGCCCGGAGCCGACGAGGTGGACGGTGCCCGACTTGTCGATGACGCCGTGGCACAGCGGGCCGGGCAGGTCGGAGCGTCCGTCGTAGCAGAGGGCGACGGAGGAGTCGGTGCCGGAGGTGACGGTGTGGTGGATCATGACGCCGTTGACGGGGCCCCAGGCGCCCCTGGTGTTGCGGTTGTGGGTGCGCCAGCTGCGGTACTCGGCGGTGCGCACCCCTTCCGCGTGGAGGGCGGCCAGCAGTGCGTCGGCGGTCAGGGGTGTGGCCATGGTGCTCCTCGGGGGTGAGGCGGGGACGGGGCGGGCTCCGGGTGGCCCCGCCCGCCCGGTTCGACGCGGGGCGGGCGGGGCTCAGGCGAGGGCCGGGGCGGGGCAGGTCAGGAGACGGCGGCCCAGACGGCGTTGGCGTCGGCGACGACCGTGGAGGGTGTGAAGTTCCCGGGCAGTGCGGTCAGTCCGGTGGTGGCGAGCCGGCAGTGGCGGACGAAGTTGCCGGGCATGCGGGCGGCGCCGCCCGGGTTGTCGCCCATGCTGGCGCCCACCATGAACGCCGGCCCGTTGGTCTTCACCGACGGGCCGTTCACCAGGAGCGCCACCCAGTACCTGCCGGCCTTGGCGTTGTAGGCGGTGGTCAGGGGGAGGACGGCGGTGGTGCCCTCGGTCGCCTTCAGGCTGGTGAGGGAGGCCGTGGTGCCGACGAGGGCGCCGGAGCCGGTGTACAGGCCGGCGTAGGAGTTGGCGGTCAGGGTGCCGCCGACGTAGCCGGGGACGTAGAACACCACGTTGCTGATCTTGGCGTCCGAGGTCAGCACCACGCCGCTGAGGTACACCGTGCCGTTGAGGCAGTACTGGACGGCGGAGGCGGACGAGGCGGCCGGGTCGAAGGCCCAGGACAGGAAGCCCAGGTCGCCAGGGCTCCAGGAGCCGACGCCGGCCACCCGGTCCACGTAGGAGCGGCGGGCGAGCTGGTCGGCGCCCGTGGGGTCGGCGGCGGCGCTGGGCGGGGTGGCGAAGGACTTGGCGCCGGCCACCGTCTGGTCGCCGGTGAGGAGCACCGCGGTCCCGGCGTCGACCGCCTGGACGTCTGCCGCGGTCAGCGCCACCGCCCCGGTCCGCCCGTTGACGCTGGTGACCGGGACGCCGTCCACCGGCAGGTAGCGGGCGTCGCCCGCGGCGGGGGTGAGGGCGCCCAGGTCGGCGGCGGTGAGCACCACCTTGCCGCTCTGTCCGTTGACGGAGGAGACGCCCCCGCCGGTGCCGGCCGGCAGCTGGGAGGCGGGCACCAGGCCGTCGGGTCCGAGTGCGGCCACCCCGCCCGGCGCGCTGACGTCGGTGGTGGCGACGGCCCCCAGGTCGCCGGCGGTCAGGACCACGTCGGTCTCCGAGCGGCCGTTGACGGAACGCACCGGTCCGGGCGGGCCCTGCGGGCCGGGTTCGCCTGCGGGGCCGGCGGGCCCGGGCACCGAGACGTACTGGGGGGTGCCGGGGTCGGCCGGGGCGATGTCCGCCAGGTCGATCTGCGGCACCGCGGCGGCCAGTGCGATCTGGTACGTGCGGGGCCGGGCCGTGCCGGCGAGGCGTTCGGTGACGGTGTACGTCCATCCGGCCGGGTTCCAGCCGTCGGCGTCGGTGGCGGGCAGCTCCACCTCCAGCCGGCCCTCGGCGTCGAGGGGTACCGCGGTCGGTCCGCCGACGAACAGGTCCGCGGCGGAGTGGGTGAGCAGGGAGGGCGGCTGGAACACCACCTGGCCGGCGAGCGGGGATCCGTCGAGGGCCAGGTAGTGGGCGGTGACCCGCACGGTGGGGATGGATTCGGGCAGCACGGAAGGTCTCCTTGAGGGGGGAGGGGAGCAGGGTGGTGTGGGGAGATGAGGGGGCCGGGTGACCTGGGGGCCGGGCGGGGAGCGGGCGGCGCGGAGGTGGGCCCGGTGCGGGTTGCCCCGGGCGGGGCCGGGGCGCGGGCGGGCCGTCGTCCCGGCCGCGCCCGCGGGGCCGGGTGCCTCGAAGGGGCCTGGGTTCCCGCTGGGCCGGGGTTGCCGAGGGGCGCCTTCGAGGCTGGGTGCGCTCGCGCTGAGGGCCCGTCCTCAGCGCGCGTCGGTACGCCTCGGACCCTTGTCGGCACGCCCGCGTCCGCCGCCCGCGCCCTTCAGCAGGCGTCCTCAGGACTGGACGCCGTACAGCGCCAGCGGCTGGCAGGCCACGGTGTCACCGCTTCGGGCGACCTTCGCCTGGACCTCGAAGGTGACCGGGTCGCCGAAGTCGGCGGCGAGCGCCTCGGTGAGGGTCAGCCCGGCGCCGGGCCCGCCCTCCGGGCCGAGGGGGACGCCGTCGACCAGCAGTCGCACCGAGCTGTCCGCGCTGCCGGAGACCGCCACCCGGCAGTACACCTTCGGGTGCTGGACGAAGCCGGGCCCCGAGTACAGCGTGGTCCAGTCGGTGGCGCCGGTGGACCGCCAGGCGGCCGGGTCGGCGGGTGCGGGCAGCGGGTAGGGGACGTAGGGCCGGGCCAGTCCGCGCCGGGTGGAGTCGGTGGCGAAGACGATGTTGCCCCGGTGGTCGTAGACCCGCAGCGGCTGCACCGGCAGGCCCTCGGGGTACTCGGTGCTGACCGCCAGGGCCAGCGACCCGTCGTCCCGGCGCAGTTGCAGGCCCTGTTGCGTCTGCGTGGGGCTGCGGTCGGGGAGGATGCGGCCGACGAGCAGCAGGTCCTCCCCGTCGGAGGTGCGCACCCGCAGCCGGCCGCCGTCGCCGACGACGACGTCACCGTCGTTGACCTGGTTCATCGGCGGGCTGCTGTTGGCACTGCCCATCAGGTCCCGGATGCGGCGCTCGATGTCGCGGATGCGGTCCAGGAGGTCGGTCGGGATGGTCGCCACGGCGTCACAGCCCTTCCAGGTAGAGGGTGGCCGTCTCGGCCTTGGTGCGCTGCGGGGGCTCCACGGCCAGCCCGACGATGCGGTACTGCCGGTCCTGCGCGTCCTGGTGCCACAGGTCGCGCAGGCGCAGCCGGATGCGGGCGCCGAGCAGCGCCGGGGTGATGCTTCCGTCCAGCCGCACGGTGACCTCGGGGATCATCTCCGGTTCCCGCTGCCGGGCCAGCTGGGCCTGGGCCAGCGAGGACAGCGTCCCGGTGTCCGTGACGCCGCTGTGGTCGGAGGAGGACTCCAGGCGTGGCCAGCCGTCGGCCAGGTCCTGGGGGGCCTCGGCGCTGACGGTCAGCGGCTGCGACTCCTGGGACTGGTCGGTGTTGGGTGAGTCGCCGCGGGCGATCCAGACGTTGGCCTGCACGGTGGAGTCGGTCGGCAGGTTGTAGGTGAGGACCTGGCCGGGGTGGTCGACGACGATCTCGGCGGCACCGGTCTCGATGACCGGGTGCCCGAGCTGGAGCCGCTTGGCGCGCCGCCCCTCGGCGTCCCGGTAGCAGTGCACGCGCCACTCGAAGCCGTCGTCGAGCTGCGCGAGCTGGTCCAGCAGCTCCCGCACCCGGGCCAGCGCCGAGTAGGCGTAGGAGTAGTCGCGGTGCACTCCGGACACCTCGTGGCCCAGCCGGATGCCGATGTCGCCGCCGGGCTGCTCCTGGGCGTGGGCCACCAGCAGCCGCGCGAGGTCGAACTGGTCCACGGCGGTGCCCGACAGGCTCGTCGCCAGCACCCGGTGGTCCAGGTAGGAGTCGAAGGTCCCGGCCTGGAACTGGACCTGCACGCGCCCGCGTTCGTCACAGGCCGGGGAGACGGTCCACAGCAGGCCGCCCCACCAGATGTCGCCGCCCCGCTCCAGCCACACCGCGGTGCGGCCGGGGACGAGGACGGCGCGTGCCCGGCGGGCCAGGGCGGCGTCGGGCAGCGGGACGGTGGCCGACAGCGAGCCCGACTTGCCGATGTAGTCGTCGAACTTGGTGTCGGTGAGCGGCAGCACGTCGAGGACCTGGTCGGTGCGCAGGTCGCAGAAGACCGCCCGGTAGACGGGGGTGAGGGGGCCGTCGGCGGCCCGGGGGGAGGGAGTCAAGGCGTCCGCCTCACAGGGCCGGGTCGACGCGGATGAACCGGTTGTCGAACCAGTGCTTGTTGCTGGACCCCTTGGGTGCGCCGACCTGGTAGGCGGACACGGCGGAGTAGGTCGCACCGGGCTGCAGCCCCGTCACGCGGAAGACGGTGCTGACCGAGGAGTTGAGGCCGGCGGCACCGGTCTGCGTCGCCGAGCGCTGCTCGTCGGCGCCCCAGCCGGGCACCAGCACGCCGTCCTTGCGGATGTTGGCCGACATCCGGCCCCAGCCGCCGGTCAGCGAGGGCGAGCCCTGGAAGCCGAGGGTCACCAGCACCACGCCGGAGACGGGGGCGGTGAAGGTCGTGGTCACCGTGGGCCCGGTGGTGTCGGTGACGGCCTCCGTCCAGGCGGTGGCGGTGCAGGAGCCGCCGTCGTTGTTGTAGGCGAAGGCCGGGCCCGGCACCGCAGGCTGCCACACCGCGCCGTCCCAGCGCTGGAGCCGGCCGCCCTCGTCGCGGTACTGGCCGACGTAGCCGCCGGTGGCGAGCGCGCCGGACGGGGCGATGCCGCCCAGTTGCCGCGGGTAGCCCGTCCAGCCGCCGCCGTCCCAGCGCTGCAGCTGGCTGCCGGCGTCCCGGTACTGCCCGGGGTAGGCGCCGGGCTCGGCGGTGGAGCCGTACAGCGGGAGGATGCCGCCCACGGCCACGGTGGTGGTGCGCAGGTTGGCCACGCCCGAGGCCCAGTCGACGCCGCCGGTGCCGACGGACGCGCCGGCCGGTACGGTCACCGCGGCCAGCGGCAGCGCGGCGGGGGGCGTCGGCGGGGTCTGCGGGGTGCCGGCCGGGGTGCCCTGGACGACCTCCAGGACGGCCTCGGTGCGCCCGGAGCTGTCGAACTGGGCGTCGTAGACCCGCAGGACGACCAGGTCGGTGCGGGGGTTGTTCGGGTCGCCGTCGGCGAGGGTGACGGTGGTGTAGTCGGTGAGGACGACCGGGTACGCCCCGGCCGCCTCTCCGCCCTGCACCACGGCACGGCCCGGGGCCACGGTGGCCGTCATGCCGGCGGTGGTGGAGAAGACGTAGAACGCCGACATCAGGGACCGGCCGTCGGGCGAGCCCGGCACGATGCCGCTGCGGGTGGCGAGACCGCCGGTGGGCGTCATGGTGCCGGTGGGGGCCAGGCGGGTGTCGGTGCGGGACTGGCCGGACTCGGTGTCGGTGCGGTTGACGAGCCATGCGCTGCGCACGGGCATCGGTTACCTCCGAAGGGCTGGGCGTGGGTGCGGGACGGGGCGGGCGTGGAGCTCCGGTGCCGTCACCAGTGGGCGTCGCGCCACCGGACGGTCACCGAGGCGGCTGCGGCGGGGGTGGTGTCCTCGGAGCGGAACGCCAGCGCGGTGGTGCCCGGCTCCAGCTGGAAGAGCTGCTCCGGGGACGAGTCCGGGGTGGCGGTGTACAGGCGGGAGGCGGTGCCGTTGAGCAGGACCGTCCCGGCCTCGGTGTCGACGGTGAGGACGTCGCCGTCGCCGAGGGCCAGGTCGTACTGGAGCTGCCGGCCGTCGCTCAGGCGGGTCAGGCAGGGGCGCTGCACCGGGCCGCGGAACTCCACGACGGGCCGGGCGGCGGCCCCGCCGCCGTTGGTGACGTCCAGGGTGCCGGCGGCCCCCTCCACGCCCCACTCCAGCGGCCAGGACAGCCCGGTGCCCCTCGCGTCCTCCCACAGCAGTCCGGACTCCGGAAGCGGCAGCCCGGTGGCCGCCTCGCGCAGGGTGGTGCCGTAGCGGCGCGGGTCGGTCGCCGTCCACTGGAGGCTGACCTTGGCGAACCCCTGGAGGGCGTAGGTGCGGTCCTGCGGGACGACGCGGCGGCTGACCCGCGCCCGGACGGCCAGGGTCTCGCCCAGCAGCCGCACGGCCAGCCAGTGCTCGGCGCCGTCGGGCCCGGTCGCGGCGCGGAACGCGGCGGCGGTGGCCTGCGGGTCGCTGCCGGCGGGCGGGGCGAGCCACACGGTGGCGCCGACCAGGCGGGGCTGGGCCCAGCGGTCGCCGGGCCAGGAGCCGTGCTGGTCGGGGCGGGGCACGTCGCCCAGGTCCAGCTCGGGCAGGTCCTCCCAGCCGGTGATGCCGGAACGGTCGACGGGGTAGGGGGTGCCGGTGCCCATCAGCAGGCCGGCCCACTGGATCTGCCCGTCGCGGGTGATCAGTGAGCCGGGGGCCGAGTCGTCGGTCGGTGTCGGGGCGGTATCGGCCATGGCGGGCCGTCACCTCGCTTTCGGGCGGGGGTGGACCGGAGTCGCCTCCGGGCATGGCAGAGCCGCCCGCGGGCAGGGCGGCGGGCCCGCAGAGGAGCGGGAGGCGGCGCGCGGGCGCGGGCGGGTGGTGCTCAGGCGGCGGCGCGGCGCAGGAAGCGCAGGTCCTCGGCGATGGTCAGCGGGCTGCTGCCGGACCGCTCGCGGTAGACGCGGACGCCCGGGCGGCCGGCGGACGCGGTGGGTCCGAAGGCGCCGGCGGGGCCGGTGGTCGGGGGCAGATGGCGGGCGAGGGCGGTGAGCGGGGCGACGGAGGCGGCGCCCGGGGTGGCGGGTGGCAGCACCACACCGCCCTGGGCGAGCTGCGGGATCTTCGACAGGTGGACGCCGAACTTCTTGCCGAAGAAGGAGAAGCTGAGGTGGTTCAGGCCGTCGATGACCCCGTTGCCGAAGGCGATGAGGCCCTTGACCGGGCCGGTGATGACCCCGAGCACCGTCTGGATGCCGGTGCCCAGGAACGAGCCGATGCCGCGCAGGGTGCGGGTCAGGGCGTCCCGGACCCGGGTGAAGGCGCCGGGCAGCTTCCCGGTCAGCCAGTTCATGACGGGCTGGATGACGCCGCGCAGCCCGTTCCAGGCGCCCCGCACGATGCCGGTGAGGGCCCGGACCGCGCCGGAGACCGCGCTGCTCGCGCCCTGGAAGCCCTTGGTGAGGGCGGCGCCGACGCCCTTCAGCACCGTCTGGGTGACTGTGCGGACCGCTGTGAAGACCTCCCCCACGGTGCGTCCGAAGCTCTCGATCAGCGGGAGCGCGAACTTCGCCACCGCCTCGAAACCGGCCAGGGCGGCGGCGAAGACCTCCTGGATGATGCGCTGCCCGGTCTGCGAGTTGACCGCGTAGTCCACGATCAGGCCGACGACGGGGACGATCAGCCCCAGGACGAAGCCGAGCGGGTTGGCGCGCATGGCGGTGTTGACGCCGGTCATGGCGATCGAGGCGACCGTCATCGCCGCGCCGAACACCGTCATGGCTTTGCTGAGCTGCGGGACGTTCTTGCCGAGCAGTCCGGTGACGGAGTCCAGCAGTCCGGCGCCGGCCAGCAGGGAGCCCAGGACACCGAGCGGGCCGCGGATGCGTCCCGCCCCGGCGCGCAGCCGGGTGGCGGCGGAGCCGCCCGAGGTGCCGGCGCGGCGCAGTCCGGCGGCGGCCCGGGTGGCGGGGGACTGCACGCCGCGCAGGGCGGTGGCCGCGGGGGTGGCGGAGGCCCGTATCCGGTCCGCCGCGCCGGCGGCCCGGCGCACCTGGTCGGTCAGGCGCCCGACGGCGGCGCCGGCTGCGGAGGCCCGGCCGGTGAGGGCGCGCAGCGGACCGTCCACCCCGGCGAGCGGGTCGCGTGGAGCTGCCGGGCTCATCCGCGGGCCTTGGCCAGGAACAGCAGGGCGGTGGCGGTGTCGCGCAGGTCGCTGGTGGGGGCCTCGTAGTACTGCTCGATGTAGAAACCCCCGTCGGAGGCGGCGGCACCGGGGCCGACCTGGCCGACGCGGGTGGTGTGCCCCAGCAGCCGGCTCAGCTTGGACAGCGGCAGGACGGCCTCCGCCTCGCCGGCCTCGGCGACGATGGCGTGCACCCCGCCGTTGCGGGGCTGGACGATGCCGCCCTCGGCGAGGCGCGGGATGGTGGGCAGGTGGATGCCGAAGGACTTGCCGCCCACCAGCGGGACCCAGCCCGGCACCGAGACGCGGATGCCGTTGAGCTTGCCGATCGCCGAGTTGATCAGCCCGATGACGGCGTTGATCGGTCCGCTGACCGCACCTTTGATGGCGCCGAAGGCGTTGCTCGCGATCGACTTCAGACCGTTCCAGGCGCTGGAGAGCTTGCTCTTGACCGCGCTGAACGCCTGCGGCACCACGTTCCTGATCCAGCTGACCACCGGCGAGATCACGGCCTTCACGCCGTTCCACACCGAGGTGACGACCTTCTTCACGGCGTTCATGGCCGTGGTGATGACCGTCTTCCAGATCGTGAAGTAGGTCTTGATCACGGTGGCAACGGCCTTCACCACCGTGGTCACCGCGGAACGGATGCCGTTCCAGACCGTCTTCATCAGGGTGCCGGCCGACTTCATGACCGGGCCGACGGCCTTCATGACCGCGCTGATGACCTTCTTGATGGCGTCGAAGGCGGTCTTGAGGACCTTCTGCATGGTCTTGGACTGCGTCGCCATGTCGACGACCTTGGCGATGAGCGGCGCCAGGAGGCCGAGGAGGACGCCGATGAGGTTGCCCTTCATCGACTTGTTGAGCCCCTTCATGCCCTTGTCCGCCTTGTCGGCACCGGACTTGAACTTCCCGATGCCGGTGCCGGCGCTCTGGCCGCTCTTACCGGCCCTGGTGAGGGACTTCTCGGCCTTGTCGGCGGAGGACTGGAGGGACTTGAGCTCCTTTCCGGAGGACTGGGCGGAGGACTTGAGCTTCTTCAGGCCGGTGTCGGCGGTCCGAGCGCCGTCTGCCATTTTTTTTGCGGACGTGCCACCGGTGGCCGCCACCTTTCGGAAATCCTGGAGAGCGGCGGTTGCCTTTCTCATGGAACTGACCAGGGACATGTTTCTCACCTTCGACTTGGTCAGGCAGAGGAAACTGCCGGCTGGGGCGGCCGGTGCATTCGGGGCCGGGGTGCGCCGGTTGAGTTCGTCGATCGCTTGCTTCAGGGAGATGACGGTCGACTGGGCTTCCGCGAGCAGCTACCGGTTCGAGAAACCCCGGGATCTGTCATCCGCGTTTTTCCATACATGTCGTCACTGGAGCGTTTTGTCGCGCAAATGCGTTCTGCTCCCAGTGCTACACTCCGACTGATTCATCGGGGGAGGGCTGTGGAGAGTCTTTTTCTGGTTTCGGGATCCCTGCTGTTGGTGGTCTCTTTCGTGCTCCTGTTGTTCGCCCTGATCACCATCGGCACTTACCTGGATGCCCGCCGTTTCAGCAGGCATGGTGCGAGGGCTGTCGGTGTCTGCACCGGCCACGGAGTCCCCGATAACGGCCAGGTGCGCGTCGAGTGGACGTTTCCACTACCTGACGGCGGTTCAGAGCGGCTGATCGCGATGTACAAGTGGAACGTGCCACCGCTGGGAACCACGCATGGCGTCGTCTACGACCGTCGACGCCCGCGGCATGCCACGCTCGCCGGCGAAGGGGCGACCGACTTCACGCAGTGGAAGAAGAAGATGCCGATGCCGTTCGCGCTGGGGCTGGGAACCCTCGTGGCGGCGATCGTGCTGCTCGTACTCGGTGCCGAGTGGGGCCCGTTGAGCTGACCACGCCGAGTTCCGGGCGCTCGGTGCCGGACCGGGCGCTCTCTGGGCTCCGCTCAGGTGGCGGCAAGGGCGGGAGAGGGCCTGCCACCGGCGAAAACGCGTGCTCGGAAGGGGTGGGTTCATCCGTGGTCAGACATCAGCCCGAGGAGGCGCCGACCGTCGTGCCGCCGGGTGGAATGCGGGTGCTCCTCGTTGCTGCTCTCTCCGATTCCGGCGTTTTCGAGGCGGAACGCAAGGAGTCGTTGGCGGGGTGGGTACGGGCGGCGCTGGATGTCGCCGAGCGGCTTTCTGCGGCGGGGGCCGTGGAGGTGCTCCTCTACGGAGCCGGGCGGCGAAGCCTGGACACGGTGGTCGTATGGTCCGTGGTGACGCGGGCGTCCCTGGCGGAGTGGGTGCGGGACTGGGCGTCGAGCCCCAACCAGGCAGGCGGTGTGTTGCGGGCGCCGCAGCCGCGGAACGCAGTCGAGAAGGCGTTTGACACCCGGGCGTTCGACAGGGGCGGGCACGCGCCGGTCGCTGTAGGTGCGGTCCTGGACGAGGTGGCCGATGAGGAACGCCCCACCCTGGTTCTGTTCCGCCTGGCCGAAAGCTCGCGCAACCGCCAGGTCGTGCGGGAGATCGCGCGGGCCGACAACAAGAAGATCTTCTGGCGGTTCTTCGCGTACTACGAGAGCGTCGACCACTCGATGTGGGACGACGAGGGACTGACGCGGGGCCGGCTGCTCCCGAACGTGCGCATGTACTGGGGAGGTGCCGTGCAACCCCGCCGATCCGTACGGGCCTTTACGCGTTGGTGCAGCTCGTGAGCGGTGCCCGGCCCCCCTCGTGCTCACGGCCCGGTGCCGACCGGGGTCGACCAGGGGGTGCAGGTGACCCGGGCCGCTGCCTGTGCGCGTGTCCATGAGAGATGGAGGGAGAGGGGGGATCATGCCCTACTTGCTGCTGTTGCCCGCGTGCGCGCTGGTCGGCTACGGGCTGGTGCTGCTCGTGTCGGACGTGCGGGGGCGGGCACGGCAGGTGCGGGCCACCGCCGTATGCCGGAGCTGCTCCCCCGGCCTTCTGCCGGGTGAGGTGGTCTACGCACTGGCGCCGCTGGTGCATGAGGGACGTGCACTGTACGGCGAGCTGCGGGGACGGCGGTTGGGGGTACGGGTGGGGGAGCCCGTCGAGGTCGTCTTCGACCCGCTGTGGCCGAGACGGATGTACCCAGCGGGACGCGTCCCGGCCCTGCCCAGGCTTCCTGTCGTCCTGCTGTACGGGGGCGCGGGTATCGCGCTTGCCTGCGGGGCGCTGCTGAGCTGAGCCCCAGCGGGTGCACAGGTTTCGGTGGTGACTCTCCCGTCGGAACAGCGAGGGCGGGTCAGGGTTGGCCGGCCGTGGCACCGGCACCGGCTGACACGGAGCCCCCCACTTCCCGTCGGCATCCGGACGTTTCGCAAGGGAAGCCGCCGGCACGTTCCGGAGCGACGGACCTTCTCGGACGACAGGTCACGACAGTTCGGCGCTCAGGTGGGAGACGTGTTGTTCGATCCTTGCCAGGGCGCTGCTCGTCTCGGTTGCGGCACTGCGCATCTCGCGGCTGAACTGCTCGGCGGAAGTCCGTACCTGCGCGAACGTGGTGTTGAGGGTGCGGATAGTGCGCTGAACCGCCTTGACAGAAGTTCTGGTGGCCTTGATGTCTTTCTGGAGGTTCGCATTGGTGACTTCTTCGGGTAGGTCGACGACCTTGGGAAGCACGCCACTCTTCGTCGTGCCGATCTTTTTCTTGAAGCGTGCCAGAATCGCGTTGGGGATCGCGTCCAGGTGTATGAGCTTCAGGCCCAGGGTGCCGATCATCGCTGAAAGAGCTATCGTGACCGGTCCCAGCCCGCCGGACACCTCCTTCAGCTTGTCGGTGACGTCCTTGATTCCGGCAAGGGTGGCCGCTCCATCCGTCCATCCCGGAGTTTTCTCTGGTTCCTTCTTTTCTTTTCCGGGTGTTCCCTTGCCTGCCCCTCCCAGTGCCTGCCGTACGAAACTCTCGGTCGCCAGCTTTGTCGAGCCGGCACCCGGTATCGCATCACGGATGCCCTTCAGCTCTTCCATGATGTCGTTTTTCTGGCTGCTGCTTTCGGTACCCATGGCGGCCCTTTCGGAGGTATGGTGTGCTGCTACTCGATTCGGGAGGGGTTCATGCCAGATTTCTCTGTGGTGCTCGACTGGGCCGTGGGGGTCTTCTTCGTCGTGTCCGTATGGCTCGGCCCGTCGTACGTCAGGCAGCGGGCGCTGCGTGAAAAGGGGGTCAGGGTGCTGGGGTGGGTCGTTTCCCGGTGGCGAACCTCGGAGAACTTCAAGACGTACCAGGTGAAGTTCCGCACGGGAGAGGGCGAGGAAGTGCGTTTCAAGACGCTCGGGACAGAAGCGGAGTATGTGGTCGACACCTCATTGCCCGTGGTCTACGACTCGCGTCACCCGAAGCGGGCCATGCTGGAGGTGCACCTCAACGAGGGGAAGTTCTCCCGAGCCGTGTTGTGGACCGCCGTGCCGCTTCTCGTGCTCTGCGGTGTGGGGCGGATCGCCCTGTTGTTCACAGGCTGAACGGGTGCGGGTGAACGTCCGGGGCCGCGGGCCCGTCCGCGGCAGCGAGGCGGCGCCCACGCCGTCGCGTCCCGGGCGGACCGTCGTCCTGCTGTACGGGGGTGGTCACGGGGCGATGGCGCGGGGGTACGGGTGGTCGAGCTGACCTGGTGGCCGCGCGGGAGCTGTGTGCTGGACCGGCGACGGCAGCTCCACGGTTCGCGGCGGTGACGGGCCGCGTCGGCGAGGGCAGGGTGCCGGCCGGGGGGTGGGCCGGCGGACGGAGAGCCGGCCCGCGCGGCGGCGGCCGGGGTCGGGAGCTGGAGCCCCGTCCGGCCGCCGCCCGCGGCTCACCCGAAGAACCGCATCAGCTCCCCGGCGGTGGGCCGCCCGGTCGGGGCGTCGCCGGAGGCGGGCGAGGGGGCGCGCTCCTGATCCGCACCGAACCCGTCCGGACGTGGCTCGCCCGGACGCGGCACCGGCACCGGCTGCTCCGGCGGTTCGGACTCCCCGTCGCCGTTGACGACGGAGAACATCCAGTTGGCGGCGGCGAGATGGTCCACCACCGCGGCCAGCAGGTAGTCGCTCACTCCCCACTCCACCGCCTCGCCATCGGTCTCGCGCAGGGTCGCGCTGTCCCGTGGCAGGTGTTTGACGAGCACCGCGAGCCGGCGGGTGGTGAGCCGGCCGCGGTGCCAGTCGAGCAGGTCCAGGCCGTAGTGGCGGAGCAGGTCGGCTTCGAGGGCCTCGGCGTGTTCGTCGACGAACGCGTCGAGGCTCAGTCTTCCCCCAGGCCGAGCCCGGTCTCCCGGCCGTACGCCTCCAGGATCGCGGCGATGTCCTGCATGGTGACGTCGAGCGCGGCGAACCGGGCGAACTGCCGCTTCCCCAGCAGGAGTTCGAGGAGTCCGTCGACGTCGTTGTCGTCCAGGGCGCGCAGTGCCCGGGCGGTGGCGCGGCTCAGCTCGGTCGGCAGCTCGAAGGTCTCCTCGTCGAGGGTGAAGGACCAGGCGCGGCCGAGGGCCTCCATGCGCTGGGCGCGGGCGGCGTTCACGTCGAAGGTGGCCATGGGGACTCCGTTTCGAGATCGGAAGTGGTGCGCTGGGATGGGGCGGGGAGGGCACGGTGCCGGGGCGGACGGGCCGCCCCGGCACCGGGTGGCCGCCGTCGCGCGGGACGGCGGCGGCCGGTGGTCACGCCGTGGCGTACGACGGGTCCTTCATCACGAAGGTCGCCAGCGGCTGGGCGTCGCCGGAGGACAGCGCGGTGAAGGTGACGCCGAGGGAGGCGGCCGACTTGCGGACGAGCTTGATGTCGTCCGAGGCGGTCACCTGGCCGCGCGGGATGACGAAGCGGTAGGTGATGTCCGTCCCGTCGTGGAACTCCAGGCCCAGCGCCCGCTCGTCGAACTGCGGGCCGTCGGGCACCTCGTAGGAGAAGACGCCGCCGCTGCCGTCACCCACCGGCTTGGGCAGGTCGCCGCCCATGAAGAACGGCAGCGTGTCGGCGTTGAACTGCATCATGGCGAACTTCAGCGTCAGGTCCCGGTCGGAGTAGACGAACCGGGCCGGGCTGACCGCCTGCCAGGTCTCGACCGGGTCGATCTTGTCCTTCTTGGAGAAGGTGACGCCGTCGGTGGAGGTGTAGCCGAGGTCCGTCCAGACCTTGGAGTCCCAGTCGGTGGCCGGGTCGGTGAAGGTGGTCGGGGCGATGGCGCCGACGGCGGCGACCAGGATCCGGCCGGTGCCGGCGATGCGGATCTCGTTGGAGTTGTTTCCGGCCATGGGGTGGCCTTCCTTTCGGTGGGTGGTCTCCCTCGCGGGAGGCGCCGCACCCGGGCGGGTACGACGAAGGCCCCCGCCGGGGAGGCGAGGGCCTGGCTCTGGGGCGGGGCGCCGGGAACGCGTCCCGGATCCCGCAGATGTGCGGTGGGGCCGGTCCTGCGCGTCCGGGTCCCGCAGAGGTGCGGTGGGGCCCGCCATTGCGCGTCCGGTGCCCGGGTGGGCCGGGGCGGTGGTCAGCCGTCCGTGCGGACCGAGAGCCGCAGGACGCACACGTACCGGTTGGCCCCCGCGTAGACGTAGTCCGGCAGCCAGCGCGGGCCGTCGGCCTCCACCACGTCGGTGACCGTGGAGGTGCCGAAGCGCGTGCCGATCGCCGCGAGCAGCGTGGCCCGGGCCGCGTTGGCCAGGACGAACGCGTCACTCTTCAGCGGGCCGTAGACCTCCAGCTGGATCAGGGGCTGGTCGACGTGGAGGTCGTCGATCCAGGCGCCGCCCATACGGGAGACCAGGACGGCCCGCTGGGTGCCGTCGAAGCCCACGTCGGGCGCGTCGGCCACGTAGACGTCCGACAGCTCGGGCCGGGTCTTGAGCAGGTCCCGGACGATCGCCTGCACGTCCGGGAACGTCCCGGGCGCGGATGAGGGCATGGGTGGCTCCTTCTCGTCACGGGCCTTCAGGGGCGACGCCCGTGCGCACGGCCCGTACGCACGCCGGACACGAGGACGGCGGAGCCGTGCCGCCCGAGGAGGGTCGGTGGGCACAGCTCCGCCGCTGCATTCATAGTGATCGAAGGATTGCGTGCGCGCAACCAACTGGACGTGCTCCTGCGCCGCGCCGGGGTGGTCGGGTGCGGGCGCCCGTGCGGTGAACTGCGCTAACCTGGCGAAGAAATCGAACGTGAGTTCGCTGCCTGAGTCCGTGGTGGCCACGAAGGGCCCTGCGGGGTGAGGACGGGTGGGGTTTGAGCACGTACAACGCGCGGCGATCGGCCGCCGGTGGTGAACGGCCGTGGTGACCGGGGAGCGGGAGCGGCTGGCGGATGTCGTCGCCGCGGCTCTCCAGGTGGCCGCCGACACGGGGGCGGCCGGGCGGTGCACCGCCGAGGTGCGCCAGACGCTGGCGGCCGTGGTCGGAGAGGTCGGCGCCCGGGTGACGGATGACGCGGAACTGCGCGGCTTCTCCGCCGGCTGGCAGGAGGCGATGGCACTCCGGCCGGCGGAGCCGAGGCCGGCGCCGAAGGAGCACGCGGGCCTCCCGGGCCACGCCGGGGCGGACGGCCGGGTCTTCCCCGGTGGCGGACAGCAGGCAGCGGCGGTGCCCGGTCCCGGAGCGCGGCCTCGGGTGTCCTGAGGGGCGTCCGGCGGCGGGTGCGGAGAGGTGGCCGGCGCGGACGACGACCCGGCGCCAAGGGTCCGGCGCCCGAAGTGCGGGCCCCGGAGTGCGGGTCCCGGCCGGGGCCCGCCGGGGCCGGTGCGGGGACGGGGCGCCCGTGGTGACGGGCCGGCGAGGGCAGGTGTGCGGGAACGGGCCGGAGGGGCTCGGCGGACGGCGGGTGCGTGACGGCCCCGCCGGGCCGGTGGGGGCGAGGGCACCCGCCGCTCACCGCGATGCGGCCTCCGGCGACGAAGAAGGCCGGGGCCGTCACCGCAACCTCGCGGTGACGGCCCCTGCCGCACGGACGCCCAAAGGAGGACGATCTTCACCCACATACTG
>NZ_JBHWGP010000004.1:85856-122528 GCF_042733155.1 Streptomyces sp. NPDC059740
TCCCCGCGTTGCGGACCCGGCCTACTATGCCGGCGGGGCCTGACACCGAACCGTGGGGGTGCCGGCCCCGGCCGGTCGGACGGCGGTGACCTGACGGTCGTACGGGTGCGTCGGTCGGCGTGCGGTGATCCGTGCGGGCCGGTCGGGGCGCGGTGGTCCGGGGGGCGGTGATCCGTGCGGGCCGGCCGGGGTGCGGTGGTCCGGGGGGCGGTGATCCGTGCGCGGACCGCATGCGTCGACCGTGTGCGTCGATCCGTCCGCCCCGGGACCGCGGGCGCCCGTCCCCGGGTGCCGACCCGTGCGCACCGGCCGGGCCCGGCCGGGGGTGCGATCCGCCAGGGGTGGGGCGGGGGCCGCCTCAGCCCGCCGACCGCGGCCGGCGGCGCGTGGCGCGCTCGGCCGCGAAGACGTCCTCCAGGCGGTACAGGGAGGTCCTGCCCTGCCGCCCGGACGCGCACAGGTGGCCGAGCTGCACCCACTTCCTGATGGTCGCGGGCACCACGTCGACCTCCCGGGCAGCCAGTTCACCCGTCACCAGCGTCACCGCGGCAGCGGCCGGACGGCCCGGACCCGCGTTCACCGGGCACCACCGCGCGGGGCGTCCGCTCCCGCCCGTCCCGCCTCCCAGGCGTCCCGGTCCCACAGGTGACGGAAGGCCGGGTCGACGCCGCAGTCGCAGCCCGGATACCCGCAGCGGCAACCGGGGTTGACGCAGAGCACCGCGTCGCGCTCGGGGAAGACCCGCAGGGAGACGGAGTCGCACCACGGACAGCGCCCCGGCAACCGCACCACGGGCTCCGTCTCGCCCAGGGCCCGGGCGCAGCGCCGTGCCATCCGGCGCAGCTCGCTCCGCACGTGGGCGGCGAGGACGGCGTCGGCCGCCACCCGCTCCAGCAGGCTGCCGATCCGCACCAGCCGCTCGGGCACGGACATCCGCCGGGGCCGGCCCAGCCCGAGCCGTTCGTGCACCGCCTCGTCCAACTCCGCGACGCCGTCGGTGATGTCGCGGATCGCGTCGGAGACGTACAGCCGGACGGGGGCGGACGAGTGGCCGGGCACGGACAGGCCGTGGAGGCGCTCGTTGTGCAGGGCGTCCGCCCGCTCGGCCCGCAGCAGAGCGGCCTCGGCGGCGCGGTCGGCGGGGCTCGGGGCGGGGCGCGGCGAGCGGGGTCGGCTGCCTGCCGACGGGGCCAGTTCCGCCAGCAGTTCCGGGAACAGCCGCAGCAGCAGCCCACTCCACACGGAAGCGTCCGCGGGCGCGGTCCCGTCCGCCGCACGGTCGGCCGGCCCGGGGCGAACGGAGGTGTCCGCGGGTGCCGGTGCCGGTGCCGATGTCGATGTCGATGCCGGTGGGGCGGGGCGGGTGGCCGGCCGCCGGCCGCGGGAGGGCTCGGCGGGGAGTCGGACGGGTTCGGCGGGCCGGGCCGTGGTGGTCATCGGGGGCCTTTCGTCGACGTGTCGGGGGAGGACGGTGCGGTGGACGGGGAGGACCGGGCGACCGGGGCTGCGGTGGACCGCTCGCGGCCGGACGGCGGTGGTCGGGCCGATGGTGGTCAGGCCGATGGCGGTCAGCACGCCCGGCCGGCGGCCTCGCGTCCGCGGTCGAGCCTGACCGGGCGGCCGTTGTGCCAGAGCCGCCCGGCGCTCACCCCGTCGAACCAGGTGTCGGCGGGCGCCACCGTCTCCTCACAGCGGCGCCGGACCGGGCAGTGCGCACAGGCGTGCAGGGCCGGGGCGGCGGTCTCGGGATCCCGGGCGAAGACGGTTTCCGGTGGCAGTCCGACGCACGCCGCCGATGCGGTCCAGGTGTCGGAGGGGAGGGAGAGCAGGGAGAGGTCCACGGCTGGACTCCTGGTGCTGAGGTGAGAGAAGCGACCGGAGGGCGGGCGCTGGACGACAGTGACAGATTGCGTGCGTGCGCGCAACTAAAAATCCACGGGGCGGTCGCCGGGCGTCCACGGAATCCGCACATTGCGCTCGCGCTAGCTCGTAATTCTGCGCGCGCAAGCGCGGTAGCCTGGGGGCGCCTGGAGGGAGGCGAGGACCCTTGACCGTCAGCGAATTGGAGCGGTTCGCGGCCTGGATCGAGGACGTGGTCCGCGGTCGCGGTTACGACATCGACAGTCCGCGCGGAGGTGGCAAGTCCCGCCTCGCCGACGAGGCCGGCGTGCACCGTGCGGCCATCACCCGGCTGTTGCAGCGGCAGAGCATGCCCGATCTGGAGACCATGCGCCGGCTGGCGCACGTCCTGGACGTTCCGGTGCGGGAGATGCTCATCCGCTCCGGCCGGCTCACCGAGGAGGACCTGCCGCTGCCGCTGGTCCAGCAGGACGCGGAGGCCGGCCGCCGGGCCGCGGACCGGCTGACGCTGGAGGAGGCGGCGACCGCCCTGGGTGTGCCGCCGGAGCAGCGGGAGATGTTCCTGCGCGTCGCCGGCCAGTTCCTGCCCGCCGAGGAGGCCGACCGCGACCTGCCGGCCCGTCGCGGTCGCCGGGGATGAGGAGGAGGGCCGTGTCCTGCCGGTGACGGGAGCGCGGCCCTCCTCCTCATCCCCGGCGGCAGGGCGAGGCGGCGGACCGTAAGAGGGGCGGCGATAAGCTGTTCCGGTCCGTTCCTTGTCTGTGCGTCCGGAGTTCCCGCTCCCGTTCGATGGTCCTGTCGTCGTTCGCCGGGTCCGTTCGGCACCGCTTGCGGGGGCCGGTTCGGTGCGCCGGGAGGGGGCTTCGGGCGCGGCCGGCCGGGGACGGTGACGGAGGGGACTTCAGGAAGAGCCAGACATGGTCGAGCCAGGGGAGGGCTCCCGGCGGGCGGACGGTTCCTCTGGAGACGTCCCGGGGCGCGGTGCCCCGAACGCCGGGGGAGCGGGGCCGGAGCCCGGCATCACGCGGCTGCTCGCCGTCCTCGCCGAGCTGCTCGAACGCCACGAGCCCGAGGATCTGGTCGTCGCAGCCCGTGAGGAACTGGAACGACGCGAGTTCACCGCCTACGGGCAGGGCTGGCGGGACGCGACCGACCAGTACCGCGCGGACGAGGTCTACGGCGTGGTGGTCCCCCTGCCGCTGGGACGCGTACCGGGACAGGCCGCCCTCATTCCCTTCCGCCGCAGCCCCCGCGGCGACCGCCGCCGCCCCATCCGCGGCGGTGGGCTGCCCGGCCGGCCCGCGCCGCTGCGGGACGAACTCCCCCTCACGCACGCCGAGACCCTCCCGGTGCACGGCCCGGAGCGCGAGGGGTCCCAGCCGGGACGGAGCCGTAGCGTCCCCGAACGCCGGGCCGACCCCGCACCTGAGCAGCCGGCCTCCGGGCATGACGAGGCCCCTTCTCACAGGGGGCCCGCCCAGGAGTGCGGTGGAGACGTCCCGGTTCTGGAGGGCGAGGCGACCGGTGAGGCGGCCGAAGAGGCCTCCCCGAACGACTCACCCGGCGGTCCTGCCGAGTCGCCCCCGGTGCCGGGCGCGGTGCCGGGCGTGACCTCTCCTGCCGCGTCCTCTCCCGCGGAGGCCCGGCGCGGCGCAGGAGGCACCGACGCGGCGGACGCGGCCGCCGCCGGGCGCCCGCAGCAGCGCGGGCCGGCCTTCGTCCCCAAGAACCGGAGGTCGCAGGTCCCCAGCATTCCCCGCCTGCCTCCACGCCGGGGCGGACGCCGGGGCGAGGGTTCCGGCTGACCGGCACCGCACCCCGGGCATGACCGGCACCGCACCCCGGGCATGACCGGCACCGCACCCCGGGCATGACCGGCACCGCGCCCCGGGCCGGCCCGGGGCGCACCCCGCCCGACCGGGCCCCGCCCCGCCGGGTCCGGTCCGGCCCTGCCCGGTCCGGGCAGGGCGCCCGTGGCCGCGGCCGTACGCGTTCCCTGCCGCATCCCTGCGCGCGTCGCCGTCGGCACGCGCGCCGCCACGTCCGGCCGCCGGCCCGTGACGGTGTCCCCGGCTCGTCCCCTTCGTCCCCCTGCTCCCGGAGGCCCCCGCAGTCCCGCACCCCCTGGCGCCCGCCCGGCCGGTCGCCTACCGTGTGTCGCGAGGTGTACCGGAGGCGCCCTGCCGGTGGCGATCACGCAGGCCGGAGGCGGCGCGGCGGTGTCGTACGGCGCCGCGTCCGGGGGTGCGGGAGGCGGGCCGTCCCGCGTGGGCATTTGTTTTGACCCTGACCCATGAGGTAGGTACGCTCATTCCTTGTGCCTGGGGTGTGCCCGGGCTCCTGCGCGTGTCTGTATACCGCGCGACGAGCCGGCCACCGTGATCTGAGCCTCCTCCGCCCTGGGCGGCGGTGCGCAGTATCCGACACACCCGACCGCGTGGGTCGGCGAATGTTCCAGGTTAGCTTTACCGAGACGGCACACAGAAACCGGAGAAACGGTGCCTACGATCCAGCAGCTGGTCCGCAAGGGCCGGCAGGACAAGGTCGAGAAGAACAAGACGCCCGCACTCGAGGGTTCGCCCCAGCGTCGTGGCGTCTGCACGCGCGTGTTCACCACCACCCCCAAGAAGCCGAACTCGGCCCTGCGTAAGGTCGCACGTGTGCGTCTGACCAGCGGCATCGAGGTCACCGCTTACATTCCGGGTGAAGGCCACAACCTCCAGGAGCACTCCATCGTGCTCGTGCGCGGCGGCCGTGTGAAGGACCTGCCGGGTGTTCGCTACAAGATCATCCGCGGCTCCCTCGACACGCAGGGCGTCAAGAACCGCAAGCAGGCTCGCAGCCGCTACGGCGCCAAGAAGGAGAAGTAAGAATGCCTCGTAAGGGCCCCGCCCCGAAGCGCCCGGTCATCATCGACCCGGTCTACAACTCTCCTCTGGTGACCTCGCTCATCAACAAGGTGCTGCTGAACGGCAAGCGCTCCACCGCCGAGCGCATCGTCTACGGCGCCATGGAGGGCCTGCGCGAGAAGACCGGCAACGACCCGGTCATCACGCTCAAGCGCGCGCTGGAGAACATCAAGCCGACCCTTGAGGTCAAGTCCCGCCGTGTCGGTGGCGCCACCTACCAGGTGCCGATCGAGGTCAAGCCCGGCCGCGCCTCCACGCTGGCGCTGCGCTGGCTGGTCGGTTACTCCCGCGCCCGTCGCGAGAAGACCATGACCGAGCGCCTGATGAACGAGCTGCTCGACGCCTCCAACGGCCTCGGCGCCTCGGTCAAGAAGCGCGAGGACACGCACAAGATGGCCGAGTCCAACAAGGCCTTCGCGCACTACCGCTGGTAGTCGCTACCCCATCGAGACCGAGAGAAGACGAAAGCCTTATGGCTACCACTTCACTTGACCTGGCCAAGGTCCGCAACATCGGGATCATGGCCCACATCGACGCGGGCAAGACGACCACCACCGAGCGGATCCTGTTCTACACCGGTGTCTCGTACAAGATCGGTGAGGTCCACGACGGCGCTGCCACGATGGACTGGATGGAGCAGGAGCAGGAGCGCGGCATCACCATCACGTCCGCCGCGACGACCTGCCACTGGCCGCTCGACAACGTCGACAACACCATCAACATCATCGACACCCCGGGTCACGTCGACTTCACCGTCGAGGTGGAGCGCTCGCTGCGCGTGCTCGACGGTGCCGTGACGGTGTTCGACGGCGTTGCCGGTGTGGAGCCGCAGTCCGAGACGGTGTGGCGTCAGGCCGACCGTTACGGCGTGCCGCGCATCTGCTTCGTCAACAAGCTCGACCGGACCGGTGCGGAGTTCCACCGCTGCGTCGACATGATCGAGGAGCGCCTGGGCGCCACCCCGATCGTCATGCAGCTGCCCATCGGCACCGAGATGGACTTCAAGGGCGTTGTTGACCTGGTCAACATGAAGGCGCTCGTGTGGTCCGCCGAGGCCGCCAAGGGCGAGATGTACGACACCGTCGACATCCCGGACACCCACACCGAGCAGGCCGACGAGTGGCGCGGCAAGCTCCTGGAGACCGTCGCCGAGAACGACGAAGAGATGATGGAGCTGTACCTGGAGGGCAACGAGCCCACCGTGGAGCAGCTGTACGCGGCGATCCGCCGCATCACCATCAACTCCGGCAAGGGCGGCGGCACCACCGTCACCCCCGTGTTCTGCGGTACGGCCTTCAAGAACAAGGGCGTGCAGCCGCTGCTCGACGCCGTCGTGCGGTACCTGCCCTCCCCGATCGACGTCGAGGGCATCAACGGCCACGCGGTCAACGACCCGGACGAGGTCATCACCCGCAAGCCGTCCGAGGACGAGCCGCTGTCGGCCCTGGCCTTCAAGATCGCGAGCGACCCCCACCTGGGCAAGCTCACCTTCATCCGGGTCTACTCGGGCCGCCTCGAGGCGGGCTCGCAGGTCCAGAACTCGGTGAAGGGCAAGAAGGAGCGCATCGGCAAGATCTACCGGATGCACGCGAACAAGCGTGAGGAGATCGAGTCGGTGGGTGCCGGTGACATCGTCGCCGTCATGGGTCTGAAGCAGACCACCACCGGTGAGACCCTCTGCGACGCGGCGCACCCGGTGATCCTGGAGTCGATGGACTTCCCGGCCCCGGTCATCCAGGTCGCCATCGAGCCCAAGTCGAAGGGCGACCAGGAGAAGCTCGGCGTCGCGATCCAGCGTCTCGCCGAGGAGGACCCGAGCTTCCAGGTCCACACCGACGAGGAGACCGGCCAGACCATCATCGCGGGTATGGGCGAGCTGCACCTCGACGTGCTGGTCGACCGTATGAAGCGCGAGTTCAAGGTCGAGGCCAACGTCGGCAAGCCGCAGGTCGCCTACCGCGAGACCCTGCGCAAGCCGGTGGAGCGACTGGACTTCACGCACAAGAAGCAGACCGGTGGTTCCGGTCAGTTCGCGAAGGTCCAGATCGCGCTGGAGCCGCTCGAGGGCGACGGCTACGAGTTCGTCAACAAGGTCACCGGTGGCCGTATCCCCAGGGAGTACATCCCCTCGGTGGACGCGGGCTGCCAGGAGGCCATGGAGTTCGGCGTGCTCGCCGGCTACCCGCTGACGGGCGTCAAGGTCAGCCTCCTCGACGGTGCCTACCACGAGGTCGACTCGTCCGAGATGGCCTTCAAGATCGCCGGTTCGATGGCCTTCAAGGAGGCCGCCCGCAAGGCCTCCCCGGCCCTGCTCGAGCCGATGATGAAGGTCGAGGTCACCACGCCCGAGGACTACATGGGCGACGTGATCGGCGACATCAACTCCCGTCGCGGTCAGATCCAGTCCATGGAGGACCGCCACGGTGCCAAGCTCGTCACGGGCCTGGTTCCCCTGTCGGAGATGTTCGGCTACGTCGGAGACCTCCGCAGCAAGACGTCGGGTCGCGCAAGCTACTCGATGCAGTTCGACTCCTACGCCGAGGTTCCGCGGAACGTCGCCGAGGAGATCATCGCGAAGGCCAAGGGCGAGTAACACTCTCCGTCTCCGTTGAGTCGGAACACGCTTTAGGCTTGACACCGTCCGGTGGGGGCAAACCCCGCAATCCGTGAGGAATGCCCCGCCGGCCGGCACCCCAGCAAAGATCACCTGGCGCCGATGAGTAAGGCGTACCAGAACCACTCCACAGGAGGACCCCAGTGGCGAAGGCGAAGTTCGAGCGGACTAAGCCGCACGTCAACATCGGCACCATCGGTCACATCGACCACGGTAAGACGACCCTTACCGCGGCGATCACCAAGGTGCTGCACGACGCGTTCCCGGACCTGAACGAGGCCTCGGCCTTCGAGAACATCGACAAGGCGCCCGAGGAGCGCCAGCGCGGTATCACCATCTCCATCGCGCACGTCGAGTACCAGACCGAGTCGCGTCACTACGCCCACGTCGACTGCCCCGGTCACGCGGACTACATCAAGAACATGATCACCGGTGCCGCCCAGATGGACGGCGCGATCCTCGTGGTCGCCGCGACCGACGGTCCGATGCCGCAGACCAAGGAGCACGTGCTCCTGGCCCGCCAGGTCGGCGTCCCCTACATCGTCGTTGCCCTGAACAAGGCCGACATGGTGGACGACGAGGAGATCCTGGAGCTCGTCGAGCTCGAGGTCCGTGAGCTCCTCTCCGAGTACGAGTTCCCCGGCGACGACGTTCCGGTCGTCAAGGTCTCCGCTCTGAAGGCCCTCGAGGGCGACAAGGAGTGGGGCGAGTCCGTCCTCAACCTGATGAAGGCTGTCGACGAGGCCATCCCGGAGCCCGAGCGCGACGTCGAGAAGCCGTTCCTGATGCCGATCGAGGACGTCTTCACCATCACCGGTCGCGGTACGGTCGTCACCGGCCGTATCGAGCGCGGTGTGCTGAAGGTCAACGAGAACGTCGACATCATCGGCATCAAGCAGGACAAGACCTCGACCACCGTCACCGGTATCGAGATGTTCCGCAAGCTGCTCGACGAGGGCCAGGCCGGTGAGAACGTCGGTCTGCTGCTCCGCGGCATCAAGCGCGAGGACGTCGAGCGCGGCCAGGTCATCATCAAGCCGGGCTCGGTCACCCCGCACACCGAGTTCGAGGCGCAGGCCTACATCCTGTCCAAGGACGAGGGTGGCCGCCACACGCCGTTCTTCAACAACTACCGCCCGCAGTTCTACTTCCGTACGACTGACGTGACCGGCGTGGTGACCCTCCCCGAGGGCACCGAGATGGTCATGCCCGGCGACAACACCTCCATGACCGTCCAGCTGATCCAGCCGGTCGCCATGGAGGAGGGCCTGAAGTTCGCCATCCGTGAGGGTGGCCGGACCGTGGGCGCCGGCCAGGTCACCAAGATCCTCAAGTGATCCTGCGCGCCGCCTAGCGGCGCACCTGGCTCCGCCTCGGCGGGACCGGCTACGGCCGGCTCCGCCACGGCTGTGAAGGGCCCGCTCGACCTCTGGTCGGGCGGGCCCTTTCGCGTGCCCGCGTGCCGGTCAGCGGGGGAGTGGCCGGCGGCCGGCGGTTGTCCACAGCAGACGGTGCATCATATGACTTTCCCGAACAAAGGTACGTAGCGCACGGGTTGGGGAAGTATGGGCGTGTGGCGGCCAGCCACCCGTACGAGGGGAACCAGCACCGTGAACGAGGGAAAGAGCAGGGCGCGACGGAGACCGTGGCGTGCACCGCTGGTCGCGGTCGTCGTCTGCGCCGCGGCGATGACCACCGGGGGCTGGGCCGCGGATGCGCCGCCGGCACCGGTACCGGCGTCAGCGCGGGCGGCGGGGAGCGGGCCGGGTGCACCGGGGCCGGTCCGCAGCGGGCAGCAGTACGCGGCGACGACCGCGACCAGCGGCACCAGGACCACCCTGCGTTTCGCGCTGGACACCGCCCGGGGAAGCACGCCCCGCCCGCTCTCCACCGGTGAGCTGAACCGGCTGGCCGCCCAGCTGGGGCTGGCTCGGGGAGCGCTCCGCCCGGTGGCGCCCGCCGGCCGCAAGAGCCGCTCGGAGACGGCCCCCGCGGCGCCGGCGGCGAAGGCCCCGGCGACCCTGCGCTGCGACCGGAACCCCTCGTGGAGCGACGCCAACGGCACGCTGGCCGCGCGTTTCAACTGCCACTACTCCACGATCAACTGGGGTTACCGGATCTCCGCCCGGGTCCGCTCGGTGATCACCTCAAGCGTGCACGAGAGCGGTGTCTCCTGGTGGCGCAACGGCCACCGGCAGCCGAAGAACGCCGGACACGTGGTGGGTGCCTCGTACCACTTCCACGGCACGCTGAAGCCGGTGCGGCACGGTAACCACGTCCAGTTCCAGGACTACATGACCTTCCGGGTACGGATCGGGGGCCGGCCGGGTACGGGCTCGCTGGTCTGGACGGCGGACGTCCGGGCGAAGAAGTGAGGAGGCGGGGGCAGTGCTGACGGTGGGGGTAGTGCGCTCCTGGGCGGAGGAGGTGCTGCGGCAGCTGGAGGTCTCCCCGGGTCCGGCGCTGGAGGTGACGGACTCCTCGGTGGGCACGCACGCCGAGCAAGCGCCCCCTGAGCCTGACGGGCCCTACCGGTCGTCCCTGCGGCTGGACGCCGGCACGCAGGACGGCCCCGGGCCCGAGTGGGAGGTGGCCGCGGGGGCCGTCGAGGTCCGCTGCAAGCACGAGGACGGCTCGGTCACGCTCGTCACGCTCGACGTCTCCTCGCGGGCTCCGGAGGCGGTGGTGCTGCTGGCCGAGCAGCTGCAGGACGGGGTGGTGGAGTCCTCGGGGGGCAGGCCGCTGCCGCCCTGCCCCGGCCACGGGCATCCGGCGGTGCCCAGGGTGGTCGAAGGGGTCGCCTCGTGGGTGTGCCCCGACACCGGCCTGGGGTGGCCCGTGCTGCCCTCCGCGGGGGGGGCGGGGTGATGCCGGTCCGGACACCGCTGCGCAGGCGACCTGGTGGGTCAAAGCGGCCACCCCGGTGATTCCGCGGGGGACACCACCACCTCCGGCGGTCGCCAACCGGCCGTCGGACGACCTGGTGTGTCTAATGGCCGGGTGCCCTCGTACTCGCGCCGTGACGTGCTGCGGTCCGCCGGTGGTGCCGTGGGAGCCGCCGCCTGCGGTGCCGGCTGTGACCGCGGCGGCTCGCCGCCGTCCTCTTCCGGTCCCCGGTCGCCCGGTGCGGCTCCGGCCGCCTCCAGGACGGCCTCGAAAGCAGCCCCGGCAGGCGCCCTCGCGGGGCCGCGCCGCTTTCCCGGACAGCCACAGCAGATCGAGCACGGGCCGAGAGCCGGACGGGCGGTCGCCCTCACCTTCCACGGCCAGGGCGACCCGGCGATCGCCACGGCCGTGCTCCGGGAAGCCGAGGCAGCCGGTGCCAGGGTCACGGTCCTCGCTGTCGGGACCTGGCTGGAGGAGCACCCGGAAATGGCCCGGCGCATCCTGGACGGCGGCCACGAGCTGGGCAACCACACCATGCGGCACCGCGCGGTCTGCGCCCTGCCCGCCGACGAGGCCTACGCCGAGATCAGGGCCTGCGCGGACCGGCTGCACCGCCTGACAGGCCACATCGGCACCTGGTTCCGGCCCTCGCAGGCCCGCACCGCCACCCCTCTGGTGGCCCGCCTCGCCCGCCGGGCCGGCTACCCGCACGTCCTGTCCTACGACGTGGACTCCCACGACTTCGAGGACCCGGGGCCTGCGGCGGTGCGGGACGGAGTGCTGGACCGGGTGCGCGGGGGGTCGGTGGTCAGCCTGCACTTCGGCCACGCCGGCACCCGCGCCGCCCTCCCCGGAATTCTCGACGGACTCCACCGGCGCGGCCTGCGGCCGGTGACGACGACGGAGCTGATGAGCGGATGACCACGGTGCCTCCCACCCCGCCGCGACGCACTGCCTCCAGCACCGCCCGAAGCGCCGGAGGCCGCCGCTGCACGGCCCTGTCCGTGGCCTGTGTGCTGTGGGCGGCCGCTGCCGCAGGGTGCGCCGGCCCCAGCGCCCACAGCGGCCGGCACAACGCCCGGGCCGCACCGGCCGCCTCCCGCACCTCGGCGGGCTCGGGGCTGCCCGGCATGCCTCCGCCGCTGCGCGCCGACGACCTCTACGCGGCGGACCGGCCGGGCCGGCTGTCCCCCGCGGTGAAGGGCTTCCCGTCGCTGGTGTACGTCCCCAACACCCAGTCCGACACCGTCAGCGTGATCGACCCGAAGACGTTCAAGGTGACCAGGACCTTCCCGGTGGGCCACCAGCCGCAGCACGTGGTGCCCTCCTGGGACCTCAAGACCCTGTGGGTCAACAACGACCTCGGCAACACCCTGACGGCCATCGACCCGGCCACCGGGCGCAAGGGGCGCACGGTCAGCACCCACGACCCGTACAACCTCTACTTCACGCCCGACGGCCGGTACGCGGTCGTGATGGCCTCCAAGGACCACCAACTGGTCTTCCGCGACCCGAAGTCGATGGCGGTCCGCAAAACCGTTCCGGTCGACTGCGCAGGCGTCAACCACGCGGACTTCTCACCCGACGGCCGCTACTTCGTCGTCTCCTGCGAGTTCTCCGGAGAGCTCCTCAAGGTGGACACCGCGCGCATGAAGGTCCTGGCCAAGCAGCGGCTGCCCCACCAGGGGGCGATGCCGCAGGACGTGAAGATCTCGCCGGACGGGCGCAGCTGGTACGTGGCCGACATGGCCGCCGACGGGGTGTGGGTGCTCGACGGGGACCGGTTCACCACGCCGAGGCTGCTGCGTACCGGGAAGGGGGCTCACGGGCTGTACGTGAGCCGGGACTCCCGGACGATGTACATCTCCAACCGCGGCGAGGGCTCGGTCTCCCTGCTCGACCTCCGTACCGGCCGCCTGTCGGGCAAGTGGCACATCCGGGGTGGCGGGAGCCCCGACATGGGCGGAGTCTCGGCGGACGGCAAGGTGCTCTGGCTCTCGGGGCGCTACAACGGTGAGGTGTACGCCATCGACACCCGTGACGGGCGGACGCTGGCGAAGATCCCGGTCGGCCGGGGGCCCCACGGCCTGGCGGTGTACCCGCAGCCAGGGCGTTACTCGCTCGGGCACACAGGCGTCTTCCGCTGAGGCGTGGCCGCCGCGGACCGCGTCCGGACGGGTCCGGATCGATCGCCGCGGGCCGGACGCGGTGCGCCCCCGGGGCTCCGTGGGGGCGCACCGACGGTCTGGTGGGCCCTCGCGCACATCCGCGCGCCCGGGCGCGGTCCTCCGAACGGTCGGCAGGGGAGGGGTGCGGTCCCCGCCGGGGGCGGTCGCCGGGCCGCGGGAGGCCTTGCGTAGGATCACCCTGCGGGCACCTGTACCCGACGCGCGCGTCCCTTCGGGGGCGGTGGGGCCGGAAGGCCCCGCTCAGCGCGCCGTGACACCGTCCGCACCCGGAGGTTCGTGCACGGAATCACCCCTCAGGTGATTCGGCCCACGTCTCGTGGGGTAACCTCTCCCCTTCGGTTGGCCACCGCTGTGCCCCATATGGCACACTAGCCAAGTTGCTCGGTTGAGTGCCGATGCTGCGCGCCTCCCGCCGGGAGGACTGGAAGCGAGTCCCAGGTATTCGTCGTCCCTCATCAGGGGCGGAAGTACGGGAATCTTCCGGGAAGCGTTGCGGGGTGCCTCAGCCAGGCGCTCGGTGGGTGTCCTTCCCCCGCCATCCTCCTTTTCGAAGGACCTCCCTGTGGAGATTCACGAGAAGGACCGCGACACGCCCGACCGCGTGGGTCGGAGACGACGCGGTCCGGAGGCTGACGGAGAAGGGCGCGTACGTACCACCGGGTCCCAGAGCGTTACGAGAGACAGGACTACGAAGTAGCCATGGCGGGACAGAAGATCCGCATCCGGCTCAAGGCCTACGACCACGAGGTCATCGACACGTCGGCGAAGAAGATCGTCGAGACGGTGACCCGTACTGGTGCGTCGGTCGCGGGCCCGGTGCCGCTGCCCACTGAGAAGAACGTGTACTGCGTCATCAAGTCGCCGCACAAGTACAAGGACTCGCGCGAGCACTTCGAGATGCGCACGCACAAGCGCCTGATCGACATCCTCGACCCCACCCCCAAGACCGTTGACTCGCTGATGCGCCTGGACCTTCCGGCCGGCGTCGACATCGAGATCAAGCTCTGAGAGGCCGGGAGAAGATGACCAAGCAGATCAAGGGCATCCTGGGCGAGAAGCTCGGCATGACCCAGGTCTGGGACGAGAACAACCGTGTCGTCCCGGTGACCGTGGTCAAGGCCGGCCCCTGCGTCGTGACCCAGGTGCGCACCAATGACCAGGACGGCTACGACTCCGTCCAGATCGCCTTCGGCGAGATCGACCCGCGCAAGGTGAACAAGCCCCTCAAGGGCCACTTCGCCAAGGCCGACGTCACCCCCCGTCGTCACCTCGTCGAGGTCCGTACCGCCGACGCCGGCGAGTACACCCTCGGCCAGGAGCTGACCGCTGAGACCTTCGAGTCCGGCGTCAAGGTGGACGTGACCGGCAAGTCCAAGGGCAAGGGCACGGCCGGTGTCATGAAGCGTCACGGCTTCCACGGCGGCAAGGCCTCCCACGGCGCCCACCGCGTGCACCGCAAGCCGGGCTCCATCGGTGGCTGCGCCACCCCGGGCCGCGTGTTCAAGGGCATGCGGATGGCCGGCCGTATGGGCAACGAGCGGGTCACCACCCAGAACCTGACCGTCCACGCCGTTGACGCGGAGAAGGGTCTGCTGCTCATCAAGGGCGCGGTCCCCGGTCCGAACGGCGGCCTCGTCCTGGTCCGTACCGCGGCCAAGGGGGCCTGAGGTAACCGATGAGCACCATTGACATCCTTTCGCCGGCAGGCGACAAGGCCGGGTCCGTCGAGCTCCCCGCGGAGATCTTCGACGCGAAGGTCAGCGTTCCGCTGATCCACCAGGTCGTCGTCGCGCAGCTGGCCGCTGCCCGTCAGGGCACGCACAAGACCAAGACCCGTGGCGAGGTCCGCGGCGGTGGCAAGAAGCCGTACCGCCAGAAGGGCACCGGTCGCGCCCGTCAGGGTTCGACCCGCGCGCCGCAGTTCGCCGGTGGTGGCGTCGTGCACGGTCCCGTGCCGCGTGACTACTCGCAGCGGACGCCCAAGAAGATGAAGGCCGCCGCCCTGCGTGGCGCCCTCTCCGACCGCGCGCGCCACAACCGCGTCCACGTCGTCTCCGGCGTGGTCGACGGCGACATCTCCACGAAGGCCGCCAAGGTCCTTCTCGGCAAGATCAGCGACCGTAAGAACGTCCTGCTGGTCGCCGAGCGTGCCGACGAGGCCGCGTGGCTGTCCGCCCGCAACCTGCCCCAGGTCCACATCCTGGAGCCGGGCCAGCTGAACACGTACGACGTGATGGTCTCCGACGACGTGGTCTTCACTCAGGCCGCCTTCGAGTCCTTCGTGTCTGGCCCGAAGGCCGACCTCGAGTCCGAAGGGAGCGCCGCCTGATGGCCGCCCGTCACCCGAGCATCGCCTCGAAGGCTGCCAAGGCGGCCAAGGCCGCGCGCGTCGCCAAGGCGAGGCGTCAGGCCAGCGAGGGCAAGAACACCGTCGAGACCCCGCTGAGCAAGTCCCTCACGGACCCCCGTGACGTGCTGTTCAAGCCGGTCGTCTCCGAGAAGAGCTACGCGCTGCTCGACGAGAACAAGTACACGTTCATCGTCGACCCGCGTGCCAACAAGACCCAGATCAAGGAGGCCGTGCAGTCGGTCTTCTCGGTCAAGGTCACCGGGGTCAACACGATCAACCGCCAGGGCAAGCGCAAGCGCACCCGCACCGGTTTCGGCAAGCGTGCCGACACCAAGCGCGCGATCGTGACCCTTGCCGAGGGCGACCGTATCGACATCTTCGGCGGCCCGGTCTCCTGACGGAGGCTGGTCGTTCTGAAGTCCGGAATATTCCGAGGACTGAGAAATGGGTATCCGCAAGTACAAGCCGACGACTCCGGGCCGT
The DNA here is from genome assembly GCF_042733155.1 of Streptomyces sp. NPDC059740. Lineage (NCBI taxonomy): Bacteria > Bacillati > Actinomycetota > Actinomycetes > Kitasatosporales > Streptomycetaceae > Streptomyces > Streptomyces sp. NPDC059740. Next base: position 101,148 of record NZ_JBHWGP010000004.1, read on the forward strand.
CGTGGCTCCAGCGTCGCCGACTTCGTCGAGATCACGCGGTCCACGCCGGAGAAGTCGCTGGTCCGCCCCCTGCACAGCAAGGGCGGCCGTAACAACGCCGGTCGTGTGACCACTCGCCACCAGGGTGGCGGCCACAAGCGCGCCTACCGCGTGATCGACTTCCGTCGTCACGACAAGGACGGCGTGCCGGCCAAGGTCGCGCACATCGAGTACGACCCGAACCGCACCGCGCGCATCGCGCTGCTCCACTACGCGGACGGCGAGAAGCGCTACATCCTCGCCCCCCGCGGCCTGGCTCAGGGCGCGCGCGTCGAGGCCGGTGCCGGCGCCGACATCAAGGCGGGCAACAACCTTCCGCTGCGCAACATCCCGGTGGGTACGACCCTGCACGCCATCGAGCTGCGTCCCGGTGGCGGCGCGAAGTTCGCCCGCTCCGCGGGTGCCTCCGTGCAGCTGCTGGCGAAGGAGGGCACCATGGCCCACCTTCGTATGCCGTCCGGTGAGATCCGCCTGGTCGACGTGCGCTGCCGCGCCACCGTCGGCGAGGTCGGCAACGCCGAGCAGTCGAACATCAACTGGGGCAAGGCCGGCCGCATGCGCTGGAAGGGCGTCCGCCCGACCGTGCGTGGTGTCGTCATGAACCCGGTCGACCACCCGCACGGTGGTGGTGAGGGCAAGACCTCCGGTGGTCGCCACCCGGTCTCGCCCTGGGGTCAGAAGGAAGGTCGTACGCGTTCGCCGAAGAAGGCGAGCAACAAGTACATCGTCCGCCGCCGCAAGACGAACAAGAAGCGCTAGGAGCCGGTTTAGATGCCGCGCAGTCTCAAGAAGGGGCCCTTCGTCGACGACCACCTCATCAAGAAGGTGGACGTTCAGAACGAAGCAGGCACCAAGAACGTCATCAAGACCTGGTCCCGCCGCTCGATGATCGTCCCGGCCATGCTCGGCCACACGATCGCGGTGCACGACGGCCGCAAGCACGTCCCGGTGTTCGTCTCCGAGTCGATGGTCGGCCACAAGCTCGGCGAGTTTGCGCCGACCCGCACCTTCCGCGGCCACGAGAAGGACGACCGCAAGTCGCGTCGTCGCTGACCAGCGGGTGCATACGACTATGACTGACACCGAAGGGACAACCATGGAAGCCAGGGCCCAGGCGCGCTACGTGCGTGTCACGCCCATGAAGGCCCGCCGCGTGGTGGACCTCGTCCGTGGCATGAGTGCCACGGAGGCCCAGGCGGTCCTGCGTTTCGCCCCGCAGGCCGCGAGCGTGCCGGTCGGCAAGGTGCTGGACAGCGCCATCGCCAACGCCGCGCACAACTACGACCACACCGACGTCGACAGCCTCTTCATCTCCGAGGCCTTCGTCGACGAGGGCCCGACCCTGAAGCGGTTCCGTCCGCGCGCCCAGGGCCGCGCCTACCGGATCCGCAAGCGGACCAGCCACATCACCGTGGTCGTCAGCAGCAAGGAAGGAACCCGGTAATGGGCCAGAAGGTAAACCCGCACGGGTTCCGGCTCGGCATCACCACCGACTTCAAGTCGCGTTGGTACGCCGACAAGCTGTACAAGGACTACGTCAAGGAAGACGTCGCCATTCGTCGCATGATGACGAAGGGCATGGAGCGGGCCGGCATCTCCAAGGTGGAGATCGAGCGCACCCGCGACCGCGTCCGCGTTGACATCCACACCGCTCGCCCGGGCATCGTCATCGGCCGCCGCGGCGCCGAGGCCGACCGCATCCGCGGTGAGCTGGAGAAGCTGACCGGCAAGCAGGTCCAGCTGAACATCCTCGAGGTCAAGAACCCCGAGACCGATGCCCAGCTGGTGGCCCAGGCCGTCGCCGAGCAGCTGTCCTCCCGCGTCTCCTTCCGTCGCGCCATGCGCAAGAGCATGCAGTCGACACTGAAGGCCGGCGCCAAGGGCATCAAGATCCAGTGCGGTGGCCGTCTCGGCGGCGCCGAGATGAGCCGCTCGGAGTTCTACCGCGAGGGCCGCGTGCCCCTGCACACGCTCCGCGCCAACGTCGACTACGGCTTCTTCGAGGCCAAGACGACCTTCGGTCGCATCGGCGTGAAGGTCTGGATCTACAAGGGCGACGTCAAGAACATCGCCGAGGTGCGCGCCGAGAACGCCGCCGCCCGTGCGGGCAACCGCCCGCCGCGCGGTGGTGCCGACCGTCCGGCCCGTGGTGGCCGTGGTGGCGGCGGTGGCGAGCGTCGCGGTGGTCGTAGGCCGCAGCAGCAGCAGAACCAGGGTGCCGAGGCCAAGGCCGAGGCCCCCGCGGTCGCCGCCGCTGAGCCGAGTGCTGAGGGAAAGGAGAGCTGACCCATGCTGATCCCGCGTAGGGTCAAGCACCGCAAGCAGCACCACCCGAAGCGCAGCGGCATGGCCAAGGGTGGTACCGAGCTGGCGTTCGGCGAGTACGGCATCCAGGCCGTCACCCCGGCGTACGTGACGAACCGGCAGATCGAGTCCGCTCGTATCGCCATGACCCGTCACATCAAGCGTGGTGGCAAGGTGTGGATCAACATCTACCCCGACCGCCCGCTGACGAAGAAGCCCGCCGAGACCCGCATGGGTTCCGGTAAGGGTTCGCCGGAGTGGTGGATCGCGAACGTCAAGCCCGGCCGGGTGATGTTCGAGCTGTCCTTCCCGAACGAAAAGGTTGCCAAGGAGGCGCTGACCCGCGCCGCCCACAAGCTTCCGATGAAGTGCCGGATCGTCCGGCGCGAGGCAGGTGAGTCGTGATGGCGGCCGGTACCAAGGCGACCGAGCTGCGCGAGCTGAACAACGAGGACCTCGTTGGGAAGCTGCGTGAGGCCAAGGAGGAGCTGTTCAACCTCCGCTTCCAGGCGGCGACCGGACAGCTCGAGAACCACGGCCGGCTGAAGGCCGTCCGCAAGGACATCGCCCGGATCTACACCCTGATGCGGGAGCGCGAGCTCGGCATCGAGACGGTGGAGAGCGCCTGATGAGCGAGACGAATGTGACTGAGAAGAACGAGCAGCAGCGCGGCTTCCGCAAGGTCCGCGAGGGCCTGGTCGTCAGCGACAAGATGGACAAGACCGTCGTCGTCGCTGTCGAGGACCGCGTGAAGCACGCGCTGTACGGCAAGGTCATTCGCCGTACCAACAAGCTCAAGGCGCACGACGAGCAGAACGCCGCGGGTGTCGGCGACCGCGTCCTCCTCATGGAGACCCGGCCGCTGTCCGCGACCAAGCGCTGGCGCGTCGTCGAGATCCTCGAGAAGGCCAAGTAAGGCACTGGCCGGCTCCCACCCGGAACCGGCCGCAGAAACATCCTGAAGGCAGAAGCCTTCTGGACAGTTCCGCCAGGCTCGGCAGGGACGCGCCCGCCAGGGGCGTCCCTGCCGGGAACCGGCAGACGATCAGGAGATAGACGTGATCCAGCAGGAGTCGCGACTGCGTGTCGCCGACAACACTGGTGCGAAGGAGATCCTTTGCATCCGTGTTCTCGGTGGTTCCGGTCGCCGCTACGCGGGCATCGGTGACGTCATCGTCGCCACCGTCAAGGACGCGATCCCCGGTGGCAACGTGAAGAAGGGTGACGTCGTCAAGGCGGTCATCGTTCGCACCGTCAAGGAGCGCCGCCGTCCCGACGGCTCGTACATCCGCTTCGACGAGAACGCGGCCGTCATCCTCAAGAACGATGGCGACCCCCGCGGCACCCGTATCTTCGGCCCCGTGGGCCGTGAGCTGCGCGAGAAGAAGTTCATGAAGATCATCTCTCTCGCGCCGGAGGTGCTGTAACCGATGAAGATCAAGAAGGGCGACCTGGTCCAGGTCATCACCGGCAAGGACCGCGGCAAGCAGGGCAAGGTCATCGCGGCCTTCCCCCGCGAGGACCGCGTCCTGGTCGAGGGTGTCAACCGGGTCAAGAAGCACACCAAGGCCGGCCAGACCGCTCGCGGTTCGCAGACCGGCGGCATCGTGACGACCGAGGCCCCGATCCACGTGAGCAACGTTCAGCTCGTGGTGGAGAAGGACGGCAACAAGGTCGTCACGCGCGTCGGGTACCGCTTTGACGACGAGGGCAACAAGATCCGCGTTGCCAAGCGGACCGGTGAGGACATCTGATGACTGCCACCACCAACGCACCGCGCCTGAAGCAGCGCTACCGCGAGGAGATCGCGGGGAAGCTGAAGGACGAGTTCTCCTACGAGAACGTCATGCAGATCCCCGGCCTCGTGAAGATCGTGGTCAACATGGGTGTGGGCGACGCCGCCCGCGACTCCAAGCTGATCGAGGGCGCCATCCGCGACCTCGCCACGATCACCGGTCAGAAGCCGGCCGTCACCAAGGCCCGCAAGTCCATCGCGCAGTTCAAGCTGCGTGAGGGTCAGCCGATCGGTGCCCACGTCACCCTTCGCGGTGACCGCATGTGGGAGTTCCTGGACCGCCTGCTGTCGCTGGCGCTTCCGCGCATCCGCGACTTCCGCGGCCTGTCGCCGAAGCAGTTCGACGGCCGGGGCAACTACACCTTCGGTCTCACGGAGCAGGTCATGTTCCACGAGATCGACCAGGACAAGATCGACCGGACCCGGGGCATGGACATCACCGTGGTCACCACGGCGTCCAACGACGACGAGGGCCGCGCTCTCCTCCGTCACCTCGGCTTCCCGTTCAAGGAGAACTGACCGTGGCGAAGAAGGCTCTGATCGCTAAGGCCGCCCGCAAGCCGAAGTTCGGTGTGCGCGCGTACACCCGCTGCCAGCGCTGCGGCCGCCCCCACTCCGTTTACCGCAAGTTCGGCCTGTGCCGTGTGTGCCTCCGTGAGATGGCTCACCGCGGCGAGCTGCCGGGCGTGACCAAGAGCTCCTGGTAAACCCTCCTTCCCGTCGCCCAACCACCGCCCCTCACGGGGGGCTTGCGGGCGGCGGAACATCTGGGAACGGTTTGCCCGGGCTCTCTCGGTAACCACCTGGTCGGCGGGTGCCCTCCCTCATCACCTAGAGTGGAAGGGTTGGGCGCCCGCCGCCCATGGCCGACCGCGGACACCATCGTCCGCAACTGATACCGACTACGCCGTAGGTCCCCGCACGCACCCGTCCCGCCGGCACTCCGTGTCGAGTGGGGAGAGGGACGCGCACATAGGAAACCCCGGCGAGAGAGGCCGAAGGCCATCATGACCATGACCGATCCGATCGCAGACATGCTGACTCGTCTGCGGAACGCGAACTCGGCGTACCACGACTCCGTGGCGATGCCGCACAGCAAGATCAAGTCGCACATCGCGGAGATCCTCCAGCAGGAGGGTTACATCACCGGCTGGAAGACCGAGGACGCCGAGGTCGGCAAGAACCTCGTCCTCGAGCTGAAGTTCGGCCCGAACCGCGAGCGCTCGATCGCCGGCATCAAGCGGATCTCGAAGCCGGGCCTGCGGGTCTACGCAAAGTCCACCAACCTGCCGAAGGTGCTCGGCGGCCTGGGTGTGGCGATCATCTCCACCTCCCACGGGCTCCTCACCGACAAGCAGGCCAGCAAGAAGGGCGTAGGCGGAGAAGTTCTCGCCTACGTCTGGTAACGGAAGGGAACGGAGGAAAAGCTCATGTCGCGTATTGGCAAGCTGCCCATCCAGGTTCCCGCTGGTGTGGACGTCACCATCGATGGCCGTACGGTCAGCGTGAAGGGCCCCAAGGGTTCTCTCTCGCACACCGTTGCCGCTCCCATCGAGGTCGCCAAGGACGAGGCGGGCGTGATCAACGTCTCCCGTCCTAACGACGAGCGTCAGAACAGGGCCCTGCACGGCCTGTCCCGCACGCTGGTGGCGAACATGATCACCGGCGTGACCACGGGTTACGTGAAGAAGCTCGAGATCAACGGTGTGGGTTACCGCGTCGTGGCCAAGGGCTCCAACCTGGAGTTCTCCCTCGGCTACAGCCACCCGATCCTGATCGAGGCGCCGGAAGGCATCTCCTTCAACGTCGAGTCGCCCACGCGCTTCAGCGTCGAGGGTATCGACAAGCAGAAGGTCGGCGAGGTCGCCGCCAACATCCGCAAGCTGCGCAAGCCTGACCCGTACAAGGCCAAGGGCGTCAAGTACGAAGGCGAAGTCATCCGCCGCAAGGTCGGAAAGGCTGGTAAGTAAGCCATGGCATACGGAGTGAAGGTCGCTAAGGGTGACGCGTACAAGCGCGCCGCCGCCAAGCGTCGCCACATCCGCATTCGCAAGCGGATCTCGGGTACGCCGGAGCGTCCGCGCCTGGTCGTGACGCGGTCCAACCGCCACATGGTGGCCCAGGTCATCGACGACATCGCAGGCCACACGCTGGCCTCCGCGTCGACCCTGGACACGTCGATCCGCGGTGGCGAGGGTGACAAGAGCGCCCAGGCCCAGCAGGTCGGCGCCCTGGTCGCCGAGCGCGCCAAGGCCGCGGGTGTCGAGACCGTCGTGTTCGACCGTGGCGGCAACAAGTACGCCGGGCGCATCGCCGCCCTGGCCGACGCCGCCCGCGAGGCCGGGCTCAAGTTCTGAGCACGGTTCCGTACGCACAGCGGACGTAAACGAGAGAGGTAATTCCAATGGCTGGACCCCAGCGCCGCGGTGGCGGCGCCGGTGGCGGCGAGCGGCGGGACCGTAAGGACAGGCGGGACGGTGGCGCTGCCGCCGAGAAGACCGCCTACGTCGAGCGGGTTGTCGCCATCAACCGCGTCGCCAAGGTTGTGAAGGGTGGTCGTCGCTTCAGCTTCACCGCGCTGGTCGTGGTGGGCGATGGTGACGGCACCGTCGGTGTCGGTTACGGCAAGGCCAAGGAGGTGCCGGCCGCGATCGCCAAGGGCGTGGAGGAGGCCAAGAAGCACTTCTTCAAGGTCCCCCGGATCGCCGGCACCATCCCTCACCCCATCCAGGGTGAGAAGGCTGCGGGCGTCGTCCTGCTCAAGCCGGCTTCCCCCGGTACCGGTGTCATCGCCGGTGGCCCGGTGCGTGCCGTGCTCGAGTGCGCCGGCATCCACGACGTGCTGAGCAAGTCGCTCGGCTCGTCCAACCCGATCAACATCGTGCACGCCACGGTGGCGGCGCTCCAGGGCCTTCAGCGGCCCGAGGAGATCGCGGCCCGTCGTGGCCTGCCGCTGGAGGACGTGGCTCCCGCCGCTCTGCTGCGGGCGCGTGCAGGGGTGAATGCGTAATGGCACGCCTGAAGGTCACGCAGACCAAGTCCGTCATCGGTAGCAAGCAGAACCACCGTGACACCCTGCGTTCGCTCGGTCTGAAGAGGATCAACGACGTGGTTGTCAAGGATGACCGCCCCGAGTACCGCGGCATGGTGCACACCGTCCGCCACCTCGTGACGGTTGAGGAGGTCGACTGACATGGCGGAGAGCAGCAACCCGCTGAAGGTCCACAACCTCCGTCCTGCCCCCGGCGCCAAGACCGCCAAGACCCGTGTGGGTCGTGGTGAGGCGTCGAAGGGTAAGACTGCTGGTCGTGGTACCAAGGGCACCAAGGCCCGTTACCAGGTTCCGGAGCGCTTCGAGGGTGGGCAGATGCCCCTCCACATGCGCCTCCCGAAGCTGAAGGGCTTCAAGAACCCCGCCCACAAGCAGTTCCAGGTCGTGAACCTGGAGAAGCTGGCCGCGCTCTACCCGCAAGGTGGCGAGGTCACGGTGGCCGACCTGGTCGCCAAGGGCGCGGTGCGCGACAACGAGCTCGTCAAGGTCCTGGGCCAGGGCGAGATCTCCGTGGCGCTGACCGTGACGGTGGACGCCGTCTCCGGTTCCGCCAAGGAGAAGATCACCGCTGCCGGTGGCAGCGTCACCGAGCTGCTCTGAGCGTTCCGACGCCGAGCCAGCCTCGATGAGGCCGGGTGGTCCCGCTCCCGTCTCCGGACGGGGCGGGACGACCGCAGAGGGCCGGAGACCCGCAGGGGTCTCCGGCCCTCTGGGCTTTCCGGGGGACGGAGGCGGGGGGCCGGGCGCCGTCCTGCACCGTCCGGCCAGGGCAAGGCGGCGCGCGGTGGCCGGTTCGCATCCTCCCGGGCGGGCCGAGCGCTGCGATCATGGCGGCATGAGGACCCGACCCGTGCTGCTCTACGACGGCGACTGCGGCTTCTGCACCAGTTGCGTGAAGCTGCTCGGCCGGTGGGTGCGCCCCCGTGCCGAGACGACGGCCTGGCAGTTCGCCGACCTGCCTGCGCTGGGCGTGACGCGGGAGCGCGCGGACCGGGAGGTGCTCTGGGTCACCCCCAACGGGCACGTCTACGGCGGTGCGAGCACGGTGGCCAAGGTGCTGCTGAGCGGGCGCGGCCCGTGGCCGGTGCTGGGCGGGGCGCTGCTGCTGCCCGGCGTGCGGTGGGTCGCGGGGCGGTGCTACGAACTCGTCTCCGCCAACCGGCACCGGCTGCCCGGCGGCACCCCGGCGTGCGCGGCGCGTGCGTCGGCGGGGCCGGCTGCCGGGAAGGACGCTCCGGACGAGTCGTCAGGAGGGACCGGCGGCCGGGGCGGGGGCGGCGAGGTGCGGTGAGGAGATGGCCGGGCACAGCCTCCCCGGTACCCGGGAGGGGCAGGTGGTGTCGCCGACCGGAGGGCGTCCGCCGGGGGCCCGGGGTTCACCTTCTTGTGCCGGGAGGGCCGGGACGGGTGATCCGCCGTCAGGAGTGCGGTCCGGGCCCACCGGGGTGCGTCGCCCCCGCCGCGTCCCTGGCGGGGCGCGGCCCGTGACGGCGCGGGGGCCGGGCGCCGCCGCCCCTCGGAAAACCACTTACGGGGGGCATCGTTGACCGGTCGTTCCTCTGAAGCGGTCGACGCCGGTAAAGTGACCGGGGACTGTATGCTCCGCGCGGCCTGTGTGCCTCTCCGGGGCGGCAGTCGCTCCGTGTGCAGGACCGCTAGTAGTCGTAGTCGTCGCTAGTCCTTGCAAGGCCCGCAACATCCCTGCCAAAACCATCGTTCCCTCAAGACCCGTCACCTTCCGTCCTCACGGCGGGAGGCGCAGGAGGCACCGTGCTCACCGCGTTCGCCCGAGCGTTCAAGACGCCCGACCTGCGCAAGAAGCTGCTGTTCACCCTGGGCATCGTGATCGTCTTCCGGCTCGGCCAGCACGTGCCGGTCCCAGGCGTGAACTACACCAACGTCAACTTCTGCATGAAGCAGGTCGGCGGCAACAGCGGGCTCTTCGGCCTGGTGAACATGTTCAGCGGTGGTGCGCTGCTCCAGGTCACGATCTTCGCGCTGGGCATCATGCCCTACATCACGGCCAGCATCATCCTTCAGCTGCTGACCGTCGTGATCCCCCGACTCGAGGCCCTCAAGAAGGAGGGGCAGAGCGGGCAGACCAAGATCACGCAGTACACCCGGTACCTGACGGTCGCGCTCGCCATCCTCCAGGGCACCGCCGTGGTGACCACCGCCCGCAGCGGTGCGCTCTTCTCCACCTGTGTGCGGCGCTCGGAGATCGTCCCCAGCGACTCGATCTTCACCACGATCACCATGGTCATCACGATGACCGCCGGCACCGCCCTGATCATGTGGCTGGGTGAGCTGATCACCGACCGCGGCATCGGCAACGGCATGTCCCTGCTGATGTTCGTCTCGATCGCCGCCGGCTTCCCGGGCGCCCTGTGGTCCATCAAGCAGTCCGGGAAGCTGGCCGACGGCTGGATCGAGTTCGGCGCGGTGATCGTGGTCGGCCTCGCCATGGTCGGCCTGGTGGTCCTCGTCGAGCAGGCCCAGCGGCGCGTCCCGGTGCAGTACGCCAAGCGGATGATCGGGCGCCGCTCCTACGGCGGGACCTCGACCTACATCCCGCTGAAGGTCAACCAGGCCGGTGTCATCCCGGTGATCTTCGCTTCCTCGCTGCTGTACATCCCCGCGCTGGTCGCGCAGTTCAGCGGATCGAACGCGGGCTGGGCGCAGTGGATCGCCACCAACTTCACCAAGGGCAACCACCCGGTCTACATCGTCACCTACTTCGTCCTGATCGTCTTCTTCGCGTTCTTCTACGTGGCGATCTCGTTCAACCCCGAAGAGGTGGCCGACAACATGAAGAAGTATGGTGGCTTCATCCCGGGCATCCGGGCTGGTCGCCCGACGGCCGAGTACCTCAGTTACGTGCTCAACCGGATCACGTGGCCGGGCTCGCTGTACCTGGGGCTGATCGCGCTCGTGCCAACAGTGGCGTTGGTGCTGTTCAACGCGAACCAGAACTTCCCGTTCGGTGGGACGAGCATCCTGATCATCGTGGGCGTGGGGCTGGAGACCGTGAAGCAGATCGAGAGCCAGCTCCAGCAGCGCAACTACGAAGGGTTCCTCCGCTGATGCGAATCGTCCTCGTCGGACCTCCCGGGGCCGGTAAGGGTACGCAGGCCGCGTACCTGGCCAAGAACCTCGGGATCCCGCACATCTCCACGGGCGACCTCTTCCGCGCCAACATGAGCCAGGGCACTCCGCTCGGTCAGCAGGCCAAGGAGTACATGAGCGCCGGACAGCTCGTGCCGGACTCGGTGACCATCGGCATGGCCGAGGACCGCATGGAGCAGCCGGACGCCGAGGGCGGTTTCCTGCTGGACGGGTTCCCGCGGAACATCGGGCAGGCGCAGGCGTTGGACGACTACCTGCAGCGCAAGGGGCTGAGCCTGGACGCGGTGCTGGACCTGGAGGTCCCCGAGGACGAGGTCGTCAAGCGGATCGCCGGCCGGCGCATCTGCCGCAACGACTCCTCGCACGTCTACCACGAGGTCTACAACAAGCCGAAGACGGCGGGCGTGTGCGACCAGTGCGGCGGCGAGCTGTACCAGCGCGAGGACGACAGTGAGGAGACGGTCCGCAAGCGGCTGGACGTCTACCACACCGAGACCGAGCCGATCATCGACTACTTCAAGGCCCAGGACCTGGTGATCACCATCCCGGCGATGGGCCCGGTGGACGAGGTCACCCGCCGCTCGATGGCGGCGCTGGAGGTCACCGAGGACGACGGGGACGCCGCGTAGCGATCCCGGACGACTCAGCTTCGACACGGCCGCGGTACCCGCTCGGGGTGCCGCGGCCGTATCGTGGGTATCCGCGTCGCGCACCGGCCCGGGTCGTGGTCCCGCGCGGCAGCAGTTCTTTTCGTCGGTGCAGGAAGGCGTCAGCCGTCATGGTGGAGATCAAGACCCCGGAGCAGATCGCGAAGATGCGCGAGGCGGGGCTGGTCGTCGCCGCGGTGCACGCGGCGACGCGGGAGGCGGCGGTCCCGGGGGCCACCACCAAGGACCTGGACGACGTCGCCCGCAAGGTCCTGGCCGAGCACGGGGCCAAGTCGAACTTCCTCGGCTACGGGGGCTTCCCCGCGACGATCTGCACCTCGGTGAACGACGTGGTCGTGCACGGCATCCCCGACACCACCACGGTCCTGCAGGACGGCGACATCATCTCCATCGACGCCGGCGCGATCGTCGACGGCTGGCACGGTGACGCCGCGTTCACGGCCTTCGTCGGGTCGGGCCACGCGCCCGAGCTGGTGGAGCTGAGCCGGGTCACCGAGGAGTCGATGTGGGCGGGGCTGGCCGCCGTCCGCAAGGGCAACCGGCTGGTGGACGTCTCCAAGGCGATCGAGGGCTACATCCGGCGCCAGCCGCGCCCCTCCTCCGGCAAGTACGGCATCGTCGAGGACTACGGCGGTCACGGCATCGGCAGTGAGATGCACATGGACCCGCACCTGCTGAACTACGTGGACCGCCGTCGGGGCCGCGGCCCCCGGTTCGTGCCCGGCTTCTGCCTCGCGGTCGAGCCCATGATCAACCTCGGGACGCCCAAGACGCACGTCCTCGAGGACGAGTGGACGGTCAAGACGAACGACGGCGGCTGGTCCTCCCACTGGGAGCACACCATCGCGGTGACCGAGGAGGGTCCCTTCGTGCTGACCGCGGTGGACGGCGGCCGGGCGAAGCTGGCCGAGTACGGCGTGGAGATCGCCCCGGACCCGCTGGGCTAGGCCCTCCCGGCAGGCGCCTGACCGGTGCCTGCCTGCCCCCGTCCGTCGGCGCCGGGCGGGCGCCTGCCGGCGCGGGCCCGTGGGTGCCGGGTACCGAAGGCGTCGGAGCGCCCGGGGGTGGGGGCCCACGCACCGGCGAGGCTCCCGCGCGGGTGGTGGGCGGCCGCTTCCGGGGCCGTGGCGGGCGGGGCCCGCAGGGAGGCCGGTGGGGGAGGCCGGGCTTCGGGCGGGGCCGGCGGTGGAACCGGTGCGGCGCCGCGCGCGTAACGATCTCCCCGGTGGGCAATAATCGGGGATTCGTCTTTTCCAGACGGCTGACGTAGACTAACGCGTCGGCTCTCGTGCACCCGTATGCCCGTTGGAGTTCCCAGCTCGGGCGGGGTGACCCGACGAGGGTCGATCAAGGTAGCCGATTCGAAGGGCGAAGCGTGGCCAAGAAGCAAGGTGCCATCGAGATTGAGGGCACCGTGATCGAGTCCCTCCCGAACGCGATGTTCAAGGTGGAGCTTCAGAACGGTCACAAGGTCCTCGCGCACATCAGCGGCAAGATGCGGATGCACTACATCCGTATCCTCCCCGATGACCGGGTCGTGGTGGAGCTTTCTCCGTACGACCTGACGCGCGGCAGGATCGTCTACCGCTACAAGTAGATCTTGCTGCCACCCTCACGGGGTGGTCGCACTGACCCGGAGAACCTCACATCCCATGAAGGTCAAGCCGAGCGTCAAGAAGATCTGCGACAAGTGCAAGGTGATCCGCCGCCACGGCCGGGTCATGGTCATCTGCGACAACCTGCGCCACAAGCAGCGCCAGGGCTGACGCACACCGACCTGCACTTCGCAGTTCCTTCGCGCGACGCGACACACGTACATACGCAGACACCCGACCCCTCGCGTCTCTCTCGCGCGGGGACGACACCCCCGGCTCGGAGGCCGGGGACCCGGCTCGTAATGCTCAAGAGTCTTACGGGAACGGTGCTGCGGAAGACCTCCGAATAGTCATCTGGAGCCACATCAATGGCACGCCTCGCAGGCGTTGACCTCCCGCGCGAGAAGCGCGTGGAGGTCGCCCTGACCTACGTCTTCGGCATCGGTCGCACCCTGTCGAAGCAGACCCTCGCCGCCACCGGCGTGAACCCGGACACCCGCGTTCGCGACCTGGCGGAAGAGGACCTGGTCAAGATCCGCGACTACGTGGACAACAACCTTCAGACCGAGGGTGACCTCCGTCGCGAGATCCAGGCCGACATCCGCCGCAAGGTCGAGATCGGCTGCTACCAGGGTCTGCGCCACCGTCGCGGTCTGCCGGTGCACGGTCAGCGCACCAGCACCAACGCCCGTACCCGCAAGGGTCCGCGTCGCGCGATCGCCGGCAAGAAGAAGCCGGGCAAGAAGTAGTCCTCAGCTTCACGCTTATCAGCGGTCCAGCTGCAGGACCGACCACCTCCACGGGAGAAACACATGCCTCCGAAGGGCCGTACGGCCGGCGCCAAGAAGGTGCGCCGCAAGGAGAAGAAGAACGTCGCCCACGGGCACGCTCACATCAAGAGCACGTTCAACAACACGATCGTCTCGATCACCGACCCCACCGGCAACGTGATCTCTTGGGCCTCGGCCGGTCACGTCGGCTTCAAGGGCTCGCGCAAGTCCACCCCGTACGCCGCGCAGATGGCTGCCGAGTCGGCCGCGCGTCGCGCGCAGGAGCACGGCATGCGCAAGGTCGACGTCTTCGTCAAGGGTCCCGGCTCCGGCCGTGAGACCGCGATCCGCTCCCTCCAGGCCACCGGCCTTGAGGTCGGCTCGATCCAGGACGTCACCCCGACTCCGCACAACGGATGCCGCCCGCCCAAGCGTCGCCGCGTCTGACCAGCTGAAAAACAGGAGATAACTAGACAATGGCGCGTTACACCGGGGCCGACTGCAAGCGTTGCCGTCGGGAGAAGCAGAAGCTCTTCCTCAAGGGGAGCAAGTGCGAGAGCGCGAAGTGCCCGATCGAGATCCGTCCTTACCCCCCGGGTGAGCACGGTCGCGGGCGCACCAAGGACAGCGAGTACCTGCTCCAGCTCCGTGAGAAGCAGAAGTGCAGCCGTATCTACGGTGTCCTTGAAAAGCAGTTCCTTGGGTACTACAAGGAGGCGAACCAGAAGACCGGCAAGACCGGTGAGAACCTTCTGCGCATCCTCGAGACCCGTCTGGACAACGTGGTCTACCGGGCCGGCTTCGCCAAGTCCCGCGACCACGCCCGTCAGCTGGTCCGTCACGGACACATCACCGTCAACGGCCGCAAGACCGACATCCCGTCGGCTCGCGTCGCCGTGAACGACATCATCGAGGTCCGTCCCTCCTCGCGGAACCTGACCCCCTTCCAGGTGGCAGCCGCCGAGGCCGGCGAGAGGACCGTTCCGGCGTGGCTGGAGTCGGTTCCCTCGAAGCTGCGGATCCTCGTGCACAGCATGCCCGAGCGCCAGGTGATCGACACCCAGGTGCAGGAGCAGCTGATCGTCGAGCTCTACTCCAAGTAAGGGCTCAGCGCTCCCTCACCCCGTGTGAGGGAGCGCACACCGGGGCGGGCGGTGTGACACGGACCGGTTTCGGTTCGCGTCGCGCCGCCCGTATCCTTGTGGCCATATCCCTGTGATATGTACGCCGGGCCACCGTCCGGCGTCAGCTGGCATCAAATAGCGGGTGCCATGACTGAAGGAAGCACAGCATGCTTATCGCGCAGCGCCCGTCGCTGACCGAAGAGGTCGTCGACGAGTTCCGCTCCCGGTTCGTCATCGAGCCGCTGGAGCCGGGCTTCGGCTACACCCTCGGCAACTCCCTCCGGCGGACCCTCCTGTCCTCGATCCCGGGTGCGGCGGTCACGTCCATCCGCATCGACGGTGTCCTGCACGAGTTCACCACCGTGCCGGGCGTCAAGGAGGACGTCACCGACCAGATCCTCAACATCAAGCAGCTCGTCGTCTCCTCGGAGCACGACGAGCCGGTCGTGATGTACCTGCGCAAGCAGGGCCCGGGTGTGGTCACCGCCGCCGACATCGCGCCGCCGGCCGGTGTCGAGGTGCACAACCCCGACCTGGTTCTGGCCACCCTGAACGCCAAGGGCAAGCTGGAGATGGAGCTGACCGTCGAGCGCGGTCGCGGCTACGTCTCCGCGGTGCAGAACAAGCAGGTCGGCCAGGAGATCGGCCGTATCCCGGTCGACTCGATCTACTCGCCGGTCCTCAAGGTCACCTACAAGGTCGAGGCGACCCGTGTCGAGCAGCGCACCGACTTCGACAAGCTGATCGTCGACGTCGAGACCAAGCAGGCCATGCGCCCGCGTGACGCCATGGCGTCCGCCGGCAAGACCCTGGTCGAGCTGTTCGGTCTGGCGCGCGAGCTCAACATCGACGCCGAGGGCATCGACATGGGCCCGTCCCCCACGGACGCCGCGCTCGCCGCCGACCTGGCGCTGCCGATCGAGGAGCTGGAGCTCACCGTCCGCTCCTACAACTGCCTCAAGCGTGAGGGCATCCACTCCGTGGGTGAGCTCGTGGCGCGTTCCGAGGCGGACCTCCTCGACATCCGCAACTTCGGTGCGAAGTCGATCGACGAGGTCAAGGCGAAGCTGGCCGGCATGGGCCTGGCCCTGAAGGACAGCCCGCCCGGATTCGACCCCACCGCCGCCGCCGACGCCTTCGGCGCGGACGACGACGCGGACGCCGGGTTCGTCGAGACCGAGCAGTACTGAGCCGTGTCCCCGTGGGCGGCCGGGCGCGAGTCCGGCCGCCCACGGGCGCGCTCACCCAAGGCTTCCGGCGGGCGTCCGCTCGTCGGTAACTGACACCGGTACCTGGTACGGCCGGTGCAGATCACTAGGAGAAACACATGCCGCGTCCCACCAAGGGTGCCCGGTTCGGCGGTAGCGCCGCTCACGAGCGTCTGCTGCTCTCGAACCTGGCGACGCAGCTCTTCGAGCACGGCCGCATCACGACGACCGAGGCCAAGGCCCGCCGTCTGCGTCCCGTTGCCGAGCGCCTGGTCACCAAGGCCAAGAAGGGCGACCTGCACAACCGTCGCCTGGTGCTGCAGCAGATCCGCGACAAGTCCGTCGTGCACACGCTGTTCACCGAGATCGCCCCGCGCTTCGCGGAGCGTCCGGGTGGCTACACCCGCATCACCAAGATCGGCAACCGTCGTGGCGACAACGCCCCGATGGCCGTGATCGAGCTGGTCGAGGGCGAGATCGCCAAGAAGGCGACCGTCGCCGAGGCCGAGGCCGCCACCAAGCGCGCCGTCAAGGAGGACGAGGCCAAGCAGGCCGAGTCCACCGAGGCCGCCGAGGACACCAAGCCCGAGGGCGAGGAGTCCAAGGACGCCTGATCACCCATGGTGGTCACCGGCCGGTTCCGTCAGGGGCCGGCCGGGGCGTTCGCGCCACAGGCGTGATCCGGGTCCGCTCCCTGTCGGGGGGCGGGCCCGTCGCTTTTCCCGTGTCATCCGGTTCCGCGTACTTCTCCAGGAGTCCTGGTCGCGGGCCGTCGCCTGAGAGGATCGCCGCCGTGAGCGACGAGGTGGAGCCCGGCCACGTCCGGGTGCGGTTGGACCTGAGCTATGACGGGGCGGAGTTCTCCGGCTGGGCGAAGCAGACGGGGCGGCGGACCGTCCAGGAGGAGCTGGAGAGCGCCCTGCGGACGGTGACGCGTTCCGAGCACACCTTCGAGCTGACGGTGGCCGGCCGCACCGACGCCGGCGTGCACGCCCGCGGCCAGGTGGCGCACGTGGACCTGCCCGCCGCGCTGTGGGCGGACCACGCCGACAAGCTGCTGCGGCGCCTCGCGGGCCGGCTGCCCAAGGACGTGCGGGTATGGCGGGTCGCCGAGGCCCCCTACGGGTTCAACGCCCGGTTCTCCGCGATCTGGCGCCGCTACGCCTACCGGGTCAGCGACCACCGCGGCGGGGTCGACCCGCTGCTGCGCAGCCACGTGCTCTGGCATGACTGGGACCTGGACGTGGACGCCATGAACGAGGCCTCGCAGCTGCTGCTGGGCGAGCACGACTTCGCGGCGTACTGCAAGCGCCGGGAGGGCGCGACGACCATCCGCACCCTCCAGCGGCTGAGCTGGGAGCGGGGCGAGGACGGCATCGTGACGGGGACGGTGAAGGCGGACGCGTTCTGCCACAACATGGTGCGGTCGCTGGTCGGGGCGCTGCTGTTCGTCGGGGACGGGCACCGGGCGCCGGACTGGCCGGCGAAGGTGCTGGCGGCGGGTGTGCGGGACTCGGCGGTCCACGTGGTCCGGCCGCACGGGCTGACGCTGGAGGCGGTCGGCTACCCGGCGGACGAGCTGTTGATGGAGCGCAACCGCCAGGCGCGCAACCGGCGGACGCTGCCGGTGCTGTCGGACGGCGGGGGAGCGGACGGCTGCTGCTGAGCCCGGGGAGTGCGGGGCGGTCGGGGCGCGGGGCGGCCAGGGTGCCGGCTGTTGTGCATCCGTGACTCCGCGTCGCACAACCGTGCCATGGGGTGAGAGGTCTTCCCTGTGCACCGGATCGGTGCACCGACCTCGTCAGCCCCTACAGAAGGCTCTGTATGAGACGCAACCTGCCCGCCGCCCGCTCGGCGAGAGCCGCCGGCGCCCTCCTCGTCCTCGGGATGACCGCCCTGGGGCTTTCCGCCCCGGCGCAGGCCGCCGAGGAGCCGGTCTTCACCCTCGGCGGCCCCGCCGACGTCGCGCTCCACCCCTACCCGGAGAGCGGCGCTCCGAAGGCGTCCGGCATCGAGTACTGGCTGGACGACCCGCGCACCGGCGAGGAGCCCCCGGAGTTCGAGTACCGGGTCCGGGTGGACGCCGGCGACCTCAAGGGCGTCGCCACGGTCACCGTCACCAGGCCCTCCGGGGCGAAGTGCCCGCACACGGGGACGGTGTGGACCTGCGAGGACTACGGTCCGCTGCCCGGCCGCAACGAGGCCCCGCACGTGAAGGTGGTCGCCGCCCGCGGCAGCAAGGTGGGCGCCTCGGGCAGTCTGAAGGTCACCGGGGAGGCGGACGGGGCGAGGTTCACGCCGGTCTCGACGACGGTGACGGTGGGCGGGGCCGACCTGGTGGTCAAGAAGCTGCCGCAGCAGCAGGAGCTGGCCAAGGGGCAGGTCTACCGGCCGAAGGTGGCGTTCACCAACCGCGGCGGGGTGGCGGCCGACGGTGTGCTGCTGTCCTTCCACGCCACGCACGGCATGCGCTTCCCCGACCGGTTCGGCAACTGCGCGTACAGCGAGGGCGGGGCGGACTTCGCGCCGTCCACCGAGGTGCTGTGCCGCCTGACCGGTCGGTTCGAGCCGGGGGTGACGTACGGCCTGGACGTGCCGCTGCGGGTGCGGGCCTCCAAGGCCGCGCTCAACGAGATCTTCGGCATCGGCGTCCACGAGGACACCGCCGCCTCCCGCGCGAGCCTGCGGGGCGGCGCCCACTACACACAGGGGAGCGGCGCCACGCTGAAGGCGGTGGCTGCGCCCGCCACCCGGGCGGGGGACCTCGACCCCTCGGACAACTCCACCGAGACCGACATCAGGGTGGCCAACACCGCCGACTTCGCCGTCTTCGGCGACGCGGCCCGGGCAGCGGCCGGTGACAGCGTGCGGGTGAAGGTCGGCTTCCGCAACCGCGGCCCCGCCTGGGTGGCCAACCTGCGCTCCGGCGAGCCCGTCACCGCTGTCGACGTGCGCATCCCCCGGGGCGCCCGGGTGACGAAGAAGCCCGCGGCCTGCATCGCCCGTGAGGCGGACGGCTCGTACCGCGAGAAGCAGCTCGGTGCGCCGCGTTATGTGTGCGCCACCGACTACTGGGTGCTGGACGGGGCGAAGTTCGGGCTCCCGTTCACCCTGGCGGTGGACGAGGTGGTGCCGGACGCCGAGGGCACCGTCGCGCTGGCGGCCGAGGGCCCGGGGGTCGGGTCACTGGACTTCGACCCGGAGAAGGGCAACAACGCGGCGAAGCTGGTCCTCAACGCCAGCGACGAGTCCGCGAGCGGTGGGACGGACGGCGGCGCCGGCGCCTCCCCCTCGCCGACCGCCTCGCCGTCGGCGGGCGCCACCCACTCCTCGGGCGGGTCGTCCGCCACGGGTGCGCAGGGCGGGGCAGCGCCCACCGGCGGCGGCCTGGCGGCGACCGGCGCGGCGGGGACCCCGCTGGTCGCCGGTGCCGCGCTGGTGGCGCTCTGCGCCGGTGGCGGGCTGGTCCTGGCGGCCCGGCGGCGCCGGAGCGGGGGCGGTTCCGCGCTCTGAGGCCCCTTCCTGAGCTGTGACGGCTGCGGTCGCAGACGAGTCCGGTCCGCGTCGCCCCCCGGGGCGGCGCGGACTGTCGTCGTTGCGGGGGCGGGCGGGCCTGGGCGCCGGCGGGGGCAACCGCGACAGGTCTCTTGGTGGAGTAGGCTTTTACCTAATGGCTTTAGGTGAAAGCCGTGAAGCCCTAGGCTGACTGTGCAGGAGGAGGTGGCGCTCGTGGTGCGTGCCGGGCTGACCGCGGAACGGCTGACGCTGGCGGGCGCGGAGCTGGCCGACGAGGTCGGGTTCGACCAGGTGACCGTCTCCGCGCTGGCCAGGCGCTTCGACGTCAAGGTCGCGAGCCTGTACTCACACCTGCGCAGCTCCCAGGACCTGCGGACCAGGATCGCCCTGCTCGCCCTGGCGGAGATGGCCGACCGGGCCGCCGCCGCCCTGGCCGGGCGGGCCGGCAAGGACGCCCTGACCGCCTTCGCCGACGTCTACCGCGGTTACGCCAGGGAGCACCCCGGGCGTTATGCCGCAGCCCGGCTCCGGCTCGACCCCCGGACCGCGGCGGCCAGCGCCGGAGTCCGGCACGCCCAGCTGATGCGCGCGATCCTGCGCGGCTACGACCTGGCCGAGCCGGAGCAGACCCACGCCGTCCGGCTGCTGGGGAGCGTCTTCCACGGCTACGTCGACCTGGAGCTCAGCGGCGGGTTCGACCACAGCGCCCCCGACTCGCAGGAGTCCTGGACGCGGACGCTGGACGCCCTCGACGCCCTGCTGCGGAACTGGCCCGCACCCTGACGTCAGGCTGCGGGCGCCCGGCCCGGCGCCGGCGGGACCAGTGGCCCCCGGGTGCCTCCTGGCAGCCCCGCCCCGCAGCACCGACCCCTTCGAAGACCCCCGAACCGACAGGCTGAGGACGATGGACACCGAGCACGGCTGGACCACCACCCCGATCACCGCGGAGCTCGTGCGCGGCGCCCTGGAGCTGGAGCGCACCGCGCGTGGTGTGCTGCCCCACCGGCTGCCCGCCCGGGCCCGCGCCCAGTGCGCCGACGCACAGCTCGCCATGGCGGAGTCCCAGCCCTCCGGCGTCCGGCTAGCCTTCCGCACCCGGGCCACCGCCGTCGAACTGGAGACGGTGCCCACCAAGCGGGTCTACACCGGCCTCCCGCCCCGCCCGGACGGTGTGTACGACCTGTTCGTCGACGGGCGCCTGGCCGGCCAGGGCAGCGTGAGCGGCGGTGACGTCCAGACCGTCGACCTGGCCGGCGGTCCCGGCGAGACGCGGCCCGGCGCGTCCGGCACCCTGCGCTTCACCGGCCTGGCCGACGGGGTCAAGGACGTCGAGATCTGGCTGCCGCACGACGAGCGGACCGAGCTGGTCGCCCTGCGCACCGACGCCCCCGTGGAGCCGGTACCGGACCGGGGCCGCCGGGTGTGGCTGCACCACGGCAGCTCCATCAGCCACGGCTCCAACGCGGCCAGCCCCACCGGCACCTGGCCCGCGCTCGCCGCCCGCCTGGGCGGTGTCGAACTGGTCAACCTCGGGCTGGGCGGCGGCGCCCTGCTCGACCCGTTCACCGCCCGCGCCCTGCGGGACACCCCCGCGGACCTGATCAGCGTCAAGATCGGCATCAACCTGGTCAACGCCGACCTGATGCGGCTGCGCGCCTTCACGCCGGCCGTCCACGGCTTCCTCGACACGGTCCGGGAAGGCCACCCCAGGACGCCGCTGCTGGTCGTCTCGCCGCTGCTGTGCCCCCTGCACGAGGACACACCCGGTCCCACCGCTCCGGACGTCGAGGCGCTGCGCGCGGGCCGGCTGCTGTTCAAGGCCACCGGGGACCCGGCGGAGCGGGCCGGCGGGAAGCTGACCCTGGGCGTCATCCGGGACGAACTGGCCCGGATCGTGGCGCAGCGGGCCGCCGACGACCCGCACCTGCACCACCTCGACGGCCGGGCCCTCTACGGCGAGGCCGACGCCGCCGAACTGCCGCTGCCGGACGGCCTCCACCCGGACGCCACCGCCCAGCGCCGCATCGGCGAGCGGTTCGCGGCCCTGGCCTTCGGCGCCGGCGGGCACTTCGCCGCCCAGGGCTCCTGAGCGCAGGCGCCGCCGCCCCCCCGCGCCCGGGGGGGGGGGGCCCCTCGACCCCCGGGTGGGGTGTAAAGTGACCCGTTGTTTGGGGTTGTGGTGGT